>JBOFFO010000093.1:0-4533 GCA_051648665.1 Beijerinckiaceae bacterium
CCCGCCGCTCTTTTTTGCCGCGATGTATCCTGCGCGATCATCATGCGCTCGACCGCCGCTGTGGACATGCGCTCGTCCCAGTAGCCGATGGGCAGTGCAGTGATGCGGGCGAGATTGCGAGCAAAGGCACGGGTGGCCTGCACGCGCGGGCCGGCACTGCCATCCATGTTCAGCGGCATGCCCAGCACGATGGCGCAGAGCCGGCGCTCTGCGATCAGTGCGAGCAGGCGGGCTGAATCCGCCGTGAAATTTTTTTTTGCGATGGTCTCAAGGGGCGTGGCGATAAATCGCGTGGCGTCGCTGACAGCGACGCCAATGGTTTTCGTGCCGAGGTCAAGACCGATCAGCCCGCCGGTGGCGGGCAGGGCGGCGCGGAATTCTTCGAGCGTCTCGGCAATCATCGGCTGCTGTTAGCGGTTTGCAGGCGCGTCCACAATGAAGGCTGTCGCAGCGATTGCGCCGGACGTGGAAATTCGCTCCATTCCTTCGCATCCATCGCGGAGGTTCCCATGCAGATCACCTGGTACGGCCACTCCAATTTCCGGCTCGATTTCGGCGGGCACGCCGTGCTGATCGACCCGTTCTTCACTGGCAATCCGGTGTTCACCGGCGACCGGAAAGCCGCCACGAAAGGCGTCACCCATGTGCTGATCAGCCACGGCCACGGCGACCATGTCGGTGACGCGCTCGCCATCGCCGCTGAAAACGACGCCACGGTCGTCACCAACTATGACCTGTGCATGTGGCTGGCGGCGCAGGGATTAAAAAAGTTCGAGCCGATGAACACCGGCGGCACGGTGGAGTGCGGCGGGTTTTCCGTCACGCTCGTGCGCGCCGATCATTCCGCCGCGCAGGTCGAGGGCGGCGTGAATTTCCCGCTCGGCAACGCCAATGGCATCATCGTCAAGGCCAAGGGTGAGCCGACAATCTGGCATTGCGGCGACACCGATATTTTTTCGGACATGAAGCTGATCTGCCAGATCCACAAGCCGAAGGTGGCGCTGGTGCCAATTGGCGACCGCTTCACGATGGGCGCGGCGACGGCGGCGCTGGCGGTCAAGAAATTCATGCCCGGCGTCAGCACCGTCATCCCCTGCCATTACGGCGCGTTCGTGCCGTTTACTGCGCCTGACGCCAAGCCCTTCCTGCGGGCGGTGAAGGGGGCGAAGGCGAAAGTGCTTGTGCCGGCGCTGGGGCAGGCGACGGCGGTAAAATAGGCGCGGGATTAACCGTGGCGGGCGAAAGCAGTGGCCCATTTTGGCGCAGGCATGGCAGGATGGGCCTTAACGCTTTCTCAACCATGAGGCTTTCGCCGTGGCGACGCCCGCGCAGTCTTCCGCCCGTTCTACGCGTCCGGCTCTGCCTGTGCCGCCGCGGCGAATCGCACGCCGCGACCGTGCCACGGTTGCCCGTGCGGCGGTTGCCCAGCCCCGTGCACGGCATGTGCAGCCGGGGCGGCGGTTTCTCACCGTGCGGCAGCGGGCGCTGCTGAGCGCGGCGCTGGCTTGCGCCCTGATCCTGTCGGTGTTCGGCACGATCGCCTTTTTTCTGGGCAAGGATGGTATCGTGCCGCGCAGCGAGGCGATGGCGCAGTCGGCCAACATCATCCGCAAATAACAGCCTGTCCCGCCCTGCCGTGCGTGATTGCAGCGGGGCGCGCCCGCGTGATAGAGCCGGGGCCCCATTGTTCCCAGCCAGCCCGGTGCTCCCATGTCCGTTGACGCCGCGACCGTAAAACGGGTCGCCCATCTCGCCCGCATTGCGGTGACCGAGGATGATGTTCCGAAATTGCAGGGCGAACTCAACGCCATTCTCGCCTTTGTCGAGCAGCTGAACGAGGTGGATGTCGATGGCGTCGCGCCGATGACATCGGTGACGCCGATGGCGATGAAAAAGCGGCCTGATGTGGTGAATGACGGGGCGCAGGCCGCACGCATTGTCGCCAATGCCCCGGCGACGCAGGATAATTATTTCCTCGTGCCGAAAGTCATCGAATAAGCGCGGCGCCGTTCGCCCGCCCTGTCCGCATTGTTTGAAAAGCCCCATGACCGACCTGATCACCCTGACGCTTGCCGAAGCCCGTGACGCGCTGAAAGCCAAGCGCATCACCGCCACCGAAATCACGCGCGCCCATCTCGACGCCATCGAGAAAGCGCGCGCGCTCAACGCCTATGTGCTGGAAACGCCTGAGATTGCGCTGAAGCAGGCGGCGGCGTCCGATGCGAAACTGGCGAAGGGCGAGGGTGGCCCGCTGGAAGGGTTGCCGCTCGGCATCAAGGATCTGTTCTGCACCGATGGCACGCGCACCACGGCGTGCTCGAACATCCTGCGCAATTTCGTGCCGAATTATGAATCGACGGTGTCATCGCAGCTCTGGCGCGATGGCGCGGTGATGCTCGGCAAGCTCAACAATGACGAGTTTGCGATGGGGTCATCGAACGAGACATCGGCATTTGGCCCGGTGGCTTCGCCGTGGCGCAGGCCCGGATCGAATACGACGGTCGAGAATGGCAAAATCGTCGGCCAGCCGCTGGTGCCGGGCGGCTCGTCCGGCGGGTCGGCGTCTGCCGTCGCGGCGCATCTGTGCCTGGCCGCGACCGCGACTGATACCGGCGGTTCGATCCGCCAGCCGGCGGCGTTCACCGGCACGGTCGGCATCAAGCCGACCTATGGCCGCTGCTCGCGCTGGGGCATCGTCGCCTTTGCGTCCTCGCTCGATCAGGCCGGGCCGATTGGAAAAACGGTGCGCGACAATGCGATCATGCTGCGCTCGATGGCGGGTCATGACCCGAAAGACACCACCAGCGTCGACCGCGCCGTGCCGGATTATGAAGCCGCGATTGGCAAATCCGTGAAGGGCATGCGCATCGGCATTCCGAAGGAATATCGGCTGGACGGACTCAACGCGGAAATTGATGCGCTGTGGCAGAAGGGCATTGCCTGGCTGAGGGACGCGGGCGCGGAGATTGTCGAAATTTCGCTCCCACACACGAAATATGCGCTGCCGGCCTATTATATTGTCGCGCCGGCGGAATGCTCGTCGAACCTCGCGCGCTATGACGGCGTGCGCTACGGCGTGCGTGTGCCCGGCAAGGATATTGTCGATATGTACGAAAAAACCCGCGCCGAAGGGTTTGGCCGCGAGGTGAAGCGGCGCATCATGATCGGCACCTATGTGCTCTCCGCCGGTTATTACGACGCCTATTATCTGCGCGCGCAGCAGGTGCGCACGCTGATCAAGCGCGACTTTGAGCTGGCGTTTGAAGCTGGCGTGCATGCCATTCTGACGCCGGCGACGCCGAGCGCGGCGTTCGGCATCGGTGAAAAGCTGAAAGCCGATCCGGTGGAAATGTATCTCAATGACGTGTTCACGGTGACGGTGAACATGGCGGGCTTGCCGGGCATCGCCGTGCCGGCGGGTCTCGACGGGCAGGGATTGCCGCTTGGCCTGCAACTCATCGGCCGACCGTTTGATGAGGAAACGCTGTTTTCGCTCGGTGAGGTGATCGAACAGGCGGCAGGCCGCTTTCCGGTCACCGAGCGCTGGTGGCAAGGGTGAGCGGCATCGGCTCCACCATCGGCTCCTCGATCCTGACCGTGCTGGGCTGGTTCCTGATGGCGCTCGGCGCGTTGCTGATCACGCTGTATGTCATGCGCGTGACAGGCATGCAGGATGCGCCAGCGCAAGGGCGCGATCTGGCCGGAGGCATCGCGAGTTTCGTGTTTGGCGTTGCCGCGCGGGTGCTGTCGCACCGCTTTGCAAAGATGTGAGTGGCTGTGGCCGCCGTCATCGTGGACGCCTTCGCCATCGTTTCGGCCGATGACCGCATTGCGGATGCGCAGGGCCGATTTCCGCCGGCGCTGATGAACGACGCGGACTGGATTTATTTCCAGAATGAACTGGACCAGTGTGATTTCACGGTGGTGGGCCGCGCCAGCCACGAGGCGACCCCGAATGTCAAAAACCGCCGTCGCATCATCATGAGCCGCGCCGTGCGCGGGCTGGAAGCCCACGAGGACGGGCACTGGTGGAATCCGGCGGATATGGCGTGGCGCGCGGTGTGCGTGGCGCTGCTGCCGCGCGGGGGCCGCGTGGGGGTGCCGGGCGGGCAGGCCGCATTCGATTATTTTCTGCGCGACGGCCTCTCGTCCTTTCATCTTTCGCGCGCCAACCGTGTGATGATCCCGGATGGGCGCGGCGTATTTGCAGCGGTGGAGCAGGGGCAGCGCGCCGATGATTGTCTGCGCCATGCAGGCCTTGTGGCAGACCCTCTGCGGATGATCGACGCCGCCGCGGATGTCACGCTGACCGTGTGGCGGAAATAAAAAGCGGCGGGAAAATCCCGCCGCAGTCCAAAGCTTTTCGATGAACTCATGTTCTTCGAAAAGCTCTGACTCTTTAGTTGTGTCGCATTTTCTGGACGCGAACCGGTTCCCACTTCGCTTGAAAATGCTCCTGGCTGTCCGCTTTTATTGCGAAGATTACGCGGCTTTTTTCGCCGGGGTCTTCGCCTTGCCGATGCGCCGCTTGAC
>JBOFFO010000094.1:0-1563 GCA_051648665.1 Beijerinckiaceae bacterium
TGCAGCGGGTTTGTTTCCCTTAGAAACACGATGGAAAGCGGCAGGACCAGGATGCCTGCCGCCGTCAGAAAGACAAAAATCGCCCGCCACGCGAAATGCGTATCGATAAAGCTGCCTATCGTCGGCGCGAACATCGGGATGACCAGCATCGACACCATGACATAGCCGATGCGGCTCGCGGCCTGATCGCGCGTGCTGGTGTCGCGCACGATGGTGCGCATGAGCGTAAAGGCTGTGCCTGCGCCCATCGCCTGCACCACGCGGGCGGCCAACAGCCATTCAATCGATGGTGCGAAGATCGCACCGAAACATCCGGCAATGAAAAGGCTGAGCGCCAGCAGCACAATGGGCCTGCGCCCATGACGGTCTGACAGCGGGCCGGTGATCAATTGCACAATCGCGACAGTCGCCAGATAAAGCGACAATGTCAGCTGTACCGTGCCGTAGCTCGTCCCGAGATCGCGCGCCACATTCGGCGTGGCCGGCATCAGCACATTGAGCGTCAACGGTTGCAGCGCCGCCAGCGCCACGAGCAGAAATAGCGGTGGCGCGGCAATGGCCGGGGCGCGCGGATTGTTGTCTATCATCCGTGCGCCTTCTGCGCCGCCGCTTCCCGCGCCCGCACGCGCTCGCGCCAGATCGTGTAAACGCCGCTGCCGATGATCAGCAAAGCGCCGATGGCCGCCAGCGTGTTGGGAATATCGCCCCACACCAGAAATCCGACCATGGCTGAGACGAGAATGGAAACATAGCGGAACGGCGTCACCACCGTCGGATCGCTGGCGCGAAAAGCACGCACAATAAAGAAATTACCGACGACGATGCAGCACGCGGCGCTCGCCAGCCATACCATCTCTTGCGTCGATGGCGTGCGCCACGGCTGGAACAGCGATAACAACCCGCCAAATGCGGTGACAAAACTCAACGTCCCAAGGGTTAGCACCAGGGTCGGAATGCCGGGCGGCGTGCGCTGGCTGAAGAGGTCTCGCGCGGCCACAAGCGTCGCGCACAGGATCAGCAGCAATGCCGGCCAGCCGATGCCGGCACCCGTGGGCTGCACCACGAGAACGACGCCCAGAAAGCCCACAAGAATGGCAGCCCAGCGCCGCCAGCCCACTGTCTGCCAGCCCAGCATCACAATCATCGCAGTCATGATCAGGGGCGCCGAACTGAGGATGGAGGTCACATCGGCGAGCGGCAGGTGGGGCAAAGCCATAATGAACACCGTGGTCGATACAACCTCGATCAGCGACCGGCCGATCACCATGCGGTGCGCCAACGCCCGCATCTCACGCAACATTCCGGTGGCTGCCATAATCGCCAAGACAATCGAAACCGACATCAGCCCGCGCATGAACATGATTTGTCCGACGCCCATCGTGGCTGCTGTCAGGCGGACCAGCGTATCGCCGGAGACAAACGCAATCGACGCTGCGAGCATAGAGAGAATGCCGCGCCGGTTATCCAGTGTCGACGGGGAATGGGTGAGCGGCGTGACAGGCATCAGCAATCGGTAAAACGAACAGGATGTCAGGTGTAGCGGCTATCGGCTCCACCGCAAAT
>JBOFFO010000095.1:0-5573 GCA_051648665.1 Beijerinckiaceae bacterium
CGATGGCATACCCGACCCAGGGACGGCCCGCCGCAAAGGCCGTAAAATCCTGCCAAACCGCTGCAAAGGGCGGTGCATCCTTCAGGTCCGCATCGCCAAGGCCGTGCACCGCCGTAGCGCTCGCCGGCACCGGCACGGGGCATGCGATGAAAGACGAAAATGGTTCGCCGCGCAGCCCGTCGCCTTCGACACCAACAGCCGCCAGTTCGATGACATGGGCAATCTTGATGTCGAGGCCCGTTGTTTCAGTATCGACGGCGATGGCGGACACCGCCGCCAGCGGCATGGACTTCAGCACAAGAGTATTGGATGTCAGCACGGGCGGCATGGCAGCGACATTGGCTCCGGCAAGGCATGGACCAGCGTTGAATAGCAACCGCCCCGCAGCAAGGCCTTGCGCAAGATCATGTCAGGGCCGCGCCACCGCCGCCTTCACCAGCGCAATCGCATCGGCGCTCGCCCATTCCGCCGGGCCGGCGAGATTAGCCAGTTCGCAGCCATTACCATCAATAAGAATGGTTGTCGGCATGCCGAAGGCTTTGCCTTTCGCTTTCAGATCGTCAAAAATTTTCACGCTGTTGTCAGTGTAGCGCACAAGATTTTTCACGCCGATATCGTCGAGGAATTGCGGCGCGCGCTCGGCGTTGCGCGTGTCGATATTCACGGCAACGACCTCAAAATCGGCTGAGCCCAGTTGCGCCTGCAACGCATCGAGCGCCGGCATTTCCTTCTTGCAGGGCGCGCACCATGTCGCCCAGAGATTGAGCAGCACCGTGCGGCCCTTGAAGTCGGCCAGCGTCACCGGCGATCCGTCCGGCTTTTTGAAATTCAACACCGGCAACAGGCCCGGCGATGCGCGCACCGCCAGCGCCGCAACCTCGCCCTTCGCCAGCGGCGCAATGCGTTTGGCCGTCTCGCGCGCGGCCATGCACTGGCCGCCGCCGCTCAGCCCATTGCTGTCACCCAACAACATGGCATAGACCACGCCTGCGCCGACAAGCGCCAGCATGCCGACGAAGACGGGCGTCCAGCCGGTCTTTCTGGCAAGGCCGGGCTGCGTGGTGGGCGCTTTTTCTTTCGGGTCGATCATCGGCTTTTGCGGCGGGACAGGTCAGGCAGGACGGGTGACATGAGCAATACGATGTGGGGCGGCCGCTACAAGAGCGGTCCGGCTGAAATCATGGAGGAGATCAACGCCTCTATCGGCTTCGACCAGACCCTGTGGCGGCAGGACATTCGCGGCTCCATCGCCCATGTCACCATGCTGGCCGAAACCGGCATCGTAACGCGCACGGACGCGAAGGCCATTACTGCGGGCCTACAGGGCATCGGTAAAGAGATTGAGGCGGGCACGTTCACATTCTCGCGGGCGCTGGAAGACATCCATCTCAATGTGGAATCGGCGCTGACCAAGCGCATCGGTCCCGCCGGCGGGAGGCTGCATACCGGCCGTTCCCGCAACGATCAGGTCGCGCTCGATATGCGGCTCTGGGTGCGCGACACGGTGGATGACCTCATCCTTCAGGTTGAGGATCTGATGCGCGCGCTGGCGGAGAAGGCGCTCGCCCACGCCGGCACGATCATGCCCGGTTTCACCCATTTGCAGAGCGCCCAGCCCACGACCTTCGGCCACCATTGCCTTGCCTATGTGGAAATGCTCGGCCGCGACGCCGCCCGCCTGCGCGATGCCCGCACCCGCATGAATGAATGCCCGCTCGGCGCGGCAGCTTTGGCCGGGACAAGTTTCCCCATCGACCGGCACATGGTCGCCGACGCGCTCGATTTCGACCGGCCCACCGCCAACTCCCTCGATTCCGTGGCGGACCGGGATTTCGTGCTGGAAACGCTCTCGGCGGCCTCGATCTGCGCCGTGCATCTCAGCAGGCTGGCGGAGGAGATTGTGCTGTGGACGACGCCGCAGTTCGCTTTCATCACGCTCTCGGACAAGTTCACCACCGGCTCGTCGATCATGCCGCAGAAGCGCAACCCCGATGCAGCAGAACTTGTGCGCGGCAAGACCGGCCGCATCATCGGCGCCATGAACGCGCTGATGATCGTGATGAAGGGCCTGCCCATGACCTATGGCAAGGATATGCAGGAGGACAAGGAAGGCACGTTCGATGCGCTCCGCAACCTTTCGCTCTGCCTTGCCGCCACCGCTGGCATGGTCCGGGATATGCAGCCCAATCCTGAGGTGATGAAAAAGGCTGCCGGCCTTGGCTATGCCACCGCCACCGATCTGGCGGACTGGCTGGTGCGAACCCTGAAAATGCCGTTCCGCGACGCTCATCACGTCACGGGCAAGCTCGTCGGCATGGCTTCGGCCAAGGGCATCGGCCTTGAAGAACTGACGCTGCAACAGATGCAGGCGGCCGAACCGCGCATCACGAAAGAGGTGTTCGCCGTGCTCGGAGTCGAAAAGTCCGTGAAAAGCCGCACGAGCTATGGCGGCACTGCGCCGGCCAATGTGACGAAGCAGGCGCAGCGCTGGCTGAAGCAACTGGCGCCTGCGGCCCGCAAACCGCAGCGCAAACCGAAACGCTGACCCCTCGCCATTTCGCTGCGATGCGATATGGTGCGCCTGCCTGACCGGAGTTTGACCCGTTGAATCGCCGCGCGCTCTTTCCCCTCTTGCTGACTGTCGGCCTGGCGCTGACCGCTGCCGCCTGCGGCCGCAAGGGACCACTGGAGCCGCCGCCCGGCGGCAAGGATATTCCCGGCGAGGACAACGCCCAGCCCTCCGACCGGGCCGAACAGGCCGGTGCTGTGAGCAATCCGCTGGGACAGCGCCCGCGCCGTCCGCCGCCGATCAACCCGCCGAAGGACCCCTTCGTCCTCGACGCCATTCTCTGATTTCGTCCGGTCCCGCCGATGCACCATTTCGCGCACCGACAAGGCGTCATGCACGCCGAAGACGTTGACCTGCGCGAGATCGCGCGCGCCGTTGGCACGCCCTTCTATTGCTATTCCACCGCAACACTGGTGCGCCATTATCGCGTGTTCAGCGAGGCCTTCGCCGACACCGATGCGCTGACCTGCTACGCCATGAAGGCGAATTCCAATCAGGCGGTCATTGCCACGCTGGCGCGCGAGGGCGCCGGCATGGACATCGTCTCGCGCGGCGAACTGCGCCGCGCGCTCGCCGCCGGTGTGCCCGGTGACAAAATCGTCTTTTCCGGTGTTGGTAAGACGCGCGAGGAAATGGCCGAGGCGCTCGACGCCAATATCCTGTGCTTCAATGTCGAATCCGAGCCGGAGATGCGCGCGCTCTCCGATGTCGCCGTTTCGAAAAATACCCGCGCGCGCGTTTCCATCCGCGTCAACCCCGATGTCGATGCGAAGACCCACGCAAAAATTTCCACGGGAAAATTCGACAATAAATTCGGTATCCCGATTTCGCGCGCCCGCGCCGTTTATGCAGAAGCGGCGAAATTGCCGGGGCTGACGATCAGCGGCGTCGATATGCATATCGGCTCGCAGATCATCGACATGGAACCCTTTTCCAACGCGGCTGCGCTGCTCGCCGAACTGGCGCGCGATCTGATGGCGGACGGCCACGCATTGCACCACGTCGATTGCGGCGGCGGGTTGGGCGTGCCCTACCGCGCTGACAATGAACCACCGCCGGAACCGGCCGCCTATGCGGCGATTATCAAGCCGCACCTGAAACCGCTCGGCCTCAAATTGATTTTCGAGCCGGGCCGCATGCTGGTCGGCAATGCCGGCATTCTCGTCACCTCCGTGATTTATGTGAAGGAAGGCGAAGGCAAGAATTTCGTCATCGTCGATGCGGCGATGAACGATCTCATCCGCCCCACGCTCTATGAAGCGCATCACGACATCCGCCCCGTCGTGACGCCGCCTGCCAATGCCAACTGGTTCACTGCCGATATTGTCGGCCCGGTGTGCGAAACCGGCGATTATCTCGCGCTGGGACGTCCGATGCCGGAGCCGCAACCGGGCGACCTCATCGCCGTCATGACCGCCGGCGCCTACGGCGCAGTGACGGCGAATACCTACAACACGCGGCTGCTCATTCCCGAAGTGCTGGTCAACGGCGATGACTTCGCCGTGGTGCGCAAGCGGCCGAGCTATGACGAACTCATCGGCATGGATCAGGTCCCGGCGTGGGTGTGAGCCGCCGCCAGTCTTGCTTTTTCAGCGCAACC
Organism: Beijerinckiaceae bacterium; assembly: GCA_051648665.1. GTDB lineage: Bacteria > Pseudomonadota > Alphaproteobacteria > Rhizobiales > Beijerinckiaceae > Terrirubrum. The sequence goes on from JBOFFO010000095.1 coordinate 4,170, forward strand.
CCCACACTCTCCGCCCATTGTTTGATCATTGCGGAGCACGGCTATGCCATACGGGCTGCCAAGCGCCTCAAATCCCAATCTGGTCATCACCTATTCACCGGCTGATTATGTCGGCGAGTATCACAACATTTCCGTTGGCGATGAGACCATCTCGATCAACAAATACATGATCGGCGATCACAGCGTTGATGAAGGCGGACGCAAACGATCCGCTGTTCTCTCCGCCGCGCAAAAGCAGAACAAGTACGTAATCAAGAATGCGTTCCGGCGCGCCAACTACGGCAAGGTCAGCGCTGAAGACTGCCAGCATATCCTCGACCTCGCCGTATCAACCGGTACGGTCAAACCGGCGGATTTGCAGAAATGGGCCGATGCGTGCCTTGGCGTGGATTGCACCGGCTTTGCGGTGGCCTATTTTTCCGCCATTGGCCGCATCGACATTGATAAATATGTCGGCGGCGCCGGTTGCCATTTTCTGGTTGACCGCGCCATCAAGGGCGCAGCCGCCGGGACCGCTGTCATGGTCTGGGATCTCGATGATGTCAGTGTCGGCGACATGGTGATCTGGATGACCGAGAAGCGTGTGGAAACCCGGCGTCCCGGACATATCGCGCTCGTTTCCTATGTCATGCCAAACCAGCTCGTGATCGCGGAATCGAGCGGCGCGCCCGATCTCAGCGGTCACCGCGGCCCGAAGAACAACACCAAACTGTGGAACGGCATCAAGAAGGAAAATGGCACCCGCTATATTTCCATCGGCAAGCAGGATCAGGTGATCATCGTGCGTCCGCCTGCCGCATTCGGGTGATGGACCACTCGTCCTTTCGTGATCCCCCGCCGCCTTCACCCCGCCCCAATCCGTGCTACGCTGATGGTCTGGCGGTCCTCCTGAATCGCCGCAAAGAGGATGGCATTGCCACTGGCATGAGCGACGCAGGCCGCACCGTTTCCTCGTCTTCCGCTTCCGCGCCCAAGGCGCTGGAGCGCCTTTTGGCCCGCGCCCGCGCTGCGCTACTGGCCGAACGGGCCTGGCGCGCCGTTGTGCCGCTGTTCCTCGTGATCGCCGCGTTTCTGGCCCTGTCCTGGTCCGGGCTGTGGCTGCGGGTCGATCCGGTCTGGCGCATCGCCGGCACCGGCGTCTTCGCCATGCTCGCCCTTGCCGCCCTGTGGCCGGCGCGCAGCCTGCGCCAGCCCTCCCGCGCCGAACTGATCGCCCGAGCCGACCGGGATGGCGCGCTCGCCCATCATCCGATCGCCACCAGCACAGATGCGTTGGCGCTCGGCCAGCAGGATGCGGCGACCCGCGCCCTGTGGGAGCTGCATCAACGCCGCGCGGCGGATGTGCGCGCCAAGGCGAAGCCGGCCGTGCCGCGCCCCGATCTGGCCACGCGCGACCCGTGGGCC
>JBOFFO010000096.1:0-8915 GCA_051648665.1 Beijerinckiaceae bacterium
TCAGCCAGCCGGAACGTGGCGCAGCGCATTCGCGCGTGGGCCTCCCTCTCCATTGGCGTCGTCACCCTGGCCGAGCGCTATGGCGGACAGGCGGTCGATGCGGCGACCTTCGATGCGATGGTCGGCGAGGTGTTCGATGCGCTGGCGCCTTTCCGGACCAGCCTGAGCGATGTGCAACCTTGTGCGCGGTTTCACCTGCTGGGAACGTCCGGCACGGTCACGACCATTGCCGGCGTCCATCTCGGTCTGCCGCGCTATGACCGCCGCAAGGTCGATGGCCTGTGGATGAGCAATGAGGATGTCGATGCGGTCATGACAAGGCTGCGCGCCATGTCCTATGACGAGCGGGCCGGCAACGCCTGCATTGGGCGCGACCGCGCCGATCTGGTGCTGGCCGGCTGCGCCATTCTCGAAGCCATTCGCCGCGCTTTCCCCAGCCCCCGGCTGCGGATCGCCGACCGCGGCCTGCGCGAGGGATTGCTGACGCAGATGATGGCGCAGGACGGTGTGTGGACCGGGGCAAGCGCGGTGGAGAACTGAAGCGTGGCGAAAAAACCGGGGGGCGGGCAGCGTGATCTGGCCGTGCGCCTCAAGACCGCCCACAAGCGCACGCTTTCCCAGCAGAAATGGCTGGAGCGTCAGCTCAACGATCCCTTCGTCGCGCGCGCGCGGACGGAAGGTTTTCGCTCGCGCGCTGCGTTCAAATTTCAGGAAATCGACGACAAATATAAATTGTTGAAGCCCGGCATGCGGATTGTTGATCTCGGCGCGGCGCCCGGCGGCTGGGCGCAGATCGCCGCGAAGAGAACCCAAAGCGACAAGCCGGATGGCAAAAATCCTGGCACGGTCGTGGCCATCGACTTGCTCGACATCGAACCCATCCCCGGCGTCGATTTTATCCAGATGGACTTCACCGCCGATGAAGCGCCGCAAATTCTCAAGGACAGGCTGGGCGGCCCGGCGGATGGCGTCTTGTCGGATATGGCCGCCAACACCACCGGCCACAAACAGACCGATCATTTGCGCATCATCGGCCTTGCCGAAATGGCCATCGAATTTGCGCGCGAGGTGCTGGTGCCCGGCGGGTTTTTTCTTGTGAAGCTGTTTCAGGGTGGCGAAACCGGCACGCTGATCACGCAGCTGAAAAAGGACTTCGCCAAGGTCATTCATGTGAAGCCTGCGGCCAGCCGCGCGGATTCATCGGAATTGTATGTGCTGGCGATTGGATTCAGGGGCGGAAAAACAAGTGACAAATAAAGCGGCGCTCCTCGTCGATCTCGATGGCACGATCACCGATCCGGCCTCAGGCATCATCGCCTCGGTGCAGTTCGCGTTGAAAACCGTCGGCGCTGCCGTGCCGGCGGCGAACGATCTGCACTGGGTCATCGGCCCGCCGCTGCGCGTGGTGTTTCCCAAGCTCGGTGTTGCGCCTGATCATGTCGAGCACGCTGTCTCCCTCTACCGGCAGAATTATGACGCCGGCGCGATGTTCGATTGCACTTTGCATGACGGCATCGAGGCATCCCTGCGGGCTCTCAAGATCAAAGGCCACCGGCTGTTCGTGGCGACTTCAAAGCCGCATCTGTTCGCAGCGAAGATCATGGCCCATTTCGGCCTGAGCGACGTGTTCGAGCAGGTCCACGGGGCGGAACTCGATGGCCGCAACGATCACAAGAAAGACCTGATCGGCCACATCCTGAAAACCCATAGCCTCAACCCGGCGCACTGCCTGATGGTGGGCGACACCGCCTATGACGTGGAGGGCGCGCGCAGCCACGGCATCCGCACCATCGGTGTCACCTGGGGCTATGGCGCGGAAAACCTCGCGGTAGCCAAACCGGCGGTGATGATCACCGATCCGCTGGCGCTGCCAGAGGCGGTGGAAAGTCTGGGCTGCACTGCACAATAGTCCTTTGCGCCGGTCCTCAGCCATGATAGCCGCAATCGCCAACTGAAAACGCCGCCATCACGTCCCGCCGGGGCGAGGGAGAGCGGCCCGCATGCCGGTGGCCGTTCGCGCCGCCTCAGGAGTTGGCCATGGCCGTGATCGCCGCAAACCCTATTCGCGAAGCCTATACGTTCGATGACGTCCTGCTTCAGCCCGGCCGGTCGGAGGTGCTGCCCTCCGAGACGGACCTGCGCACGCGCCTGACCCGCTCCATCGCGCTGAACCTGCCGATTATCGCCTCGGCCATGGATACGGTGACCGAAAGCCGTATGGCCATCGCCATGGCTCAGCTTGGCGGCCTTGGCGTCATTCACCGCAACCTCACGCCGCAGGAGCAGGCGGAGGAAGTGCGCAAGGTCAAGCGCTTTGAATCCGGCATGGTGGTGAACCCGCTGACCATGTTCCCGGACGAGACGCTGGCCGATGCGCAGGCCTTGATGAAGAAGCACGGCTTCTCCGGTTTCCCCGTGGTTGCACGGGGACCGGGCGATACCAAGGGCAAGCTGGTCGGCATTCTCACCAACCGCGACGTGCGCTTTGCCAGCAATCCGAACCAGCCAATCGCCGAACTCATGACCAAGGACCGGCTGATCACGGTTCGGGAGGGCGTTGCGCCCGATGAGGCCCGCCGCCTGCTGCACCAGTACCGCATCGAAAAGCTGATTGTCGTGGATGACGATTACCGCTGCGTCGGCCTGCTGACCGTGAAAGACATGGAGAATGCGGTCGCCCATCCCAACGCCTGCAAGGACAGCCATGGCCGCCTGCGCGTCGCCGCCGCGACCACCACCGGCGACGATGGCTTTCTCCGGTCCGAACTTCTGATCGACGCGGGCTGCGATGTGATCGTGGTCGATACGGCGCACGGCCATTCCGTGAAGGTGCTGGAATCCGTGGCGCGCATCAAGAAGCAGTCCAACGCCGTGCAGATCATCGCCGGCAATATCGCCACCGGCGCCGCCGCGCAGGCCCTGATCGATGCCGGTGCGGATGCCGTGAAAATCGGCATCGGCCCCGGCTCTATCTGCACCACCCGCATCGTCGCTGGAGTTGGCGTGCCGCAGCTCACGGCGATCATGGACGCGGCGGCTGTCGCGTCGAAAAATGACATCCCCTGCATCGCCGACGGCGGAATCAAATACTCAGGAGATTTGGCTAAAGCCCTGGCCGCAGGGGCAGAAGTGGCGATGGTCGGCTCGCTTCTCGCCGGCACGGAAGAGACGCCGGGCGAGACATTTCTGTGGCAGGGCCGCTCCTACAAGGCCTATCGCGGCATGGGGTCCGTCGGCGCGATGGCGCGCGGTTCCGCCGACCGCTATTTTCAGGCCGACATCCGCGACACGATGAAGCTGGTGCCCGAAGGCATCGAGGGGCAGGTGCCCTACAAGGGGCCGGCCGGCAGCGTCATCCACCAGCTTGCCGGTGGCCTGAAAGCCTCGATGGGCTATGTCGGCGCGAAAAATCTGAGGGAGTTTCGCGAGAAGGCGGAATTTGTTAGAATCACTTCCGCCGGCCTGCGCGAGAGCCATGTGCATGATGTGACGATTACGCGCGAGAGTCCCAATTACCCGAGCCGGGTGTAAATCGGAACATGCTCCGTTTTTGTGCGTTTGCTCTGAAACCAGTCAGGGAGGCGCGTGATGTCAGAATCGATCACGTTCGATTTCTATGAAGACAGTTTTGGCACCCGTTACGTCGCGCGTATGTATGGCCACGAGGCCGAACTGCGAGTGACCCGCCGGTCAGCGCAGGTCTGGAGCCTCGATCACGCCAGCGTGCCGACTGCGATGGGCGGTCGCTGGGTGGCCGAGGCGCTGATCGCCCATGCGGTGCGGGAAGCGGAGTTGAGTCAGCGCAAATTGCTGCCCCTGTGCAGCTTCGTGCGGGCACTTTTCCAGCGCCGGCCCGAATGGCAGGCGGTGCTTGCGACCTCGGACACCGATCATGTGGGGCGCCGGAACGACCCCGGCATCGGCTATATCGCTGGCGGCAATCCGCGTACGGCAGATCCGATGGAGATGCTTCCGTTGGAAAGCGCCATCATTGCCCAGCTTCGCATGAATGAAGCCCGGACATTGAGGACCGAATGACCGTAGAGTTCGAGGATCAAGGCAAACGTGGCCGCTACGTTCTCAGACAGGGCAGCCACGAAGCGGAAATGACGGTGACGAAAGTCAGCGGCACCCTCTGGATTGTCGACCATACGCAGGTGCCGCCGGAATGGGGCGGGAAGGGCATTGGCCAGAAAATCGCGGCGCATGTGGTAGAAGACGCGCGCGCCGCCGGGCGAACCTTGCGCGCGACATGCCCATTTTTTCTGGCGCAGGCCACGCGTCACCCGGAATGGCAGGATGTTGTAAAAATATGATCGCCCGCATGAATTGAAAAAGGCCAGCGCTTGCTGGCCTTTTTACTTCAAAAATTACCAATTGCTGCATACGCGCTCGCCCGGCACATGCATCTCAATCCTTCATCACGCTGCGCGCGCCATTGGCAACAGCGGGGCCGCTGATCGCGCCAACCGCGCCGCCGACCACAGCGCCCACCGGGCCGGCGACGAGCGCGCCCGTGCCAGCGCCGACAGCCGCGCCGCCGATACGTTTGTCGGTCGTCGAGCCGCAGGCTGCAACCAGCAGCGAGACAAGGGCGATGATGAGATGGGAACGATTCATAATGTACTCCTTACGCGGGAGGCCGCACAGACGCCGCAGCGTTTATGCCGCCATGACAACAGGATTGATTTGCGACTCAGACGCAAACCGAAGATATTGCGCGCATAGCGCTATGTGGTGACGCGCAAACATGCGCGGCACGCGGCCACGACCGGTGGTCAGTGGAGCGGCAAACATTCTGTTCGCTGGCAGGGGCATACAGGTTGCAACCTGCCCCGGCTCGATTAACCTTATCGTCCCAATTTGGTCACCAGACGGTAAACGCGGCCTGCCGCTGCGTCATAAATCAGGCGGAGATGCCATGACCGGCCATGCCATGCTTTATCCAGTGCTCGTGCAGATCGCGCTGACCTTCTATCTCGGCTTGCGCCTCGGCCGCGCGCGTTTTCAGGCTGGCCGCGCCGGGCTGGTGAAAATCCGCGACATCGCCCTGTCGAACGATCCGTGGCCGGACAATGTGAAAGCGCTGTCCAACAATTATTCCAATCAGTTTGAAACGCCGGTACTGTTTTATGTGCTGGTGGCGATGGCTATTTTCGTCGGTTCGACCGGTTATGTGATGCAGGCGCTGGCATGGATATTCGTCGGCACGCGCATCGTGCATTCGCTGATCCACACTGGCAGCAACAACGTCATGCGCCGGTTCCAGACTTTCGTCATTGGCACACTCTGCCTGATCGTGATGTTCATCATCATCGCAATCACAGTGCTTTAAAGGCAAAGGCCCGCACGCGGCGGGCCAAATGCCGTGATCCAGGTGCAACGCTCAGCGCGGGCGGATGCCGGATTCCAGTTCCGCCTTGGCGTCGCGCTTGGAAACCGGCGGCGGCGTCAGGTCCGCCTGCGGTTGCGGCGTGGTCGAGCAGGCGGCAATCGACAGGGCAAGAAGGGCGGCAAGGCCGAAGCGCAGGGCGGTGGTTGTCATCGGGGCGTGATCCGTGTCTGGCGGCGCCCATCGACGCCGATTCTGGGTATTGTGGCGGACAAACGGGCCTGAATTGCGTCAGCGCCCGCTAGCACCTAAGGCTTGGCGCTGAATCGGTTAACACCTTGTGAAGAAAGCCCGTCCGTGACGCCAGCCGCCCGTGTCCAAGCCGCCATCGAAGTGATGGCAGACCTGATCGGTCGCCGCCGTCCGGCCGCCGATGCGCTGAAGGACTGGGGTCTGGCCCATCGTTTCGCCGGTTCGAAAGACCGCGCCGCCATCGCGACGCTGGTCTATGACGCGTTGCGCCGCAAGGCGTCGTCAGCCTTCATTATGGGGAATGACACACCGCGCGCCATTGTGCTGGCGTCGCTCGCAATGATGCGCGGTTTGTCAGCCGATGATATTGCTGCGCTGGCAAATGGCGAACGCCACGCACCGGATGCCTTGAGCAAGGACGAGCATGCGCGGTTGTCGCAGCCGGCAGCGCTGACCGGCGCGCCAGATCATGTCGCAGCGGATTTTCCGGAATGGCTTGCGCCGATGCTGTCCCGTTCGCTCGGCACGCGCATGCGCGAGGAAATGCTGGCGCTGTGCCAGCGCGCGCCGGTGGATATTCGCGTCAATACGCTGAAGACGCTGCGCGACAAACTGCGCCCGTCGCTGATGCATTTTGCGCCGCAGGATACGCCATTCTCGCCGGTCGGCCTGCGCTTCGCGCCGGGCGAGGGCGGCCGTGGCCCATCCTTGCAAGCCACTGAGGAATTTCAGAAAGGCCATTTTGAAATTCAGGATGAAGGTTCGCAGCTTGTGGCGCTGTTATCGGGCGCAGAGCCGGGCATGCAGGTCATTGATTTATGCGCGGGCGGCGGCGGCAAGACGCTGGAGCTGGCGGCGCTGATGAACAATTCCGGCCAGATTTTTGCAACCGACAATGATGCGCGCAGGCTCGCGCCGATTCATCAACGGCTCGAGCGCGCCGGTGCGCGCAACGTGCAGGTGCGAACCCCGAAAGGCCGCGATGACGAGCCTCTGCGCGGTCTGGAAAACAAGGCCGATTGTGTGCTCGTTGATGCGCCATGCACCGGCACGGGCACATGGCGCCGCAATCCGGACATCAAATGGCGCGTGCGGCCCGGTGCGCTGGAGTTGCGCCAGAAGGAGCAGGATGACGTGCTGGCGCGTGCCGCGCGCTTCGTCAAACCCGGCGGCCATATCGCCTACATTACCTGTTCCGTGCTGTGTGAGGAAAATGGCGACCGCGTGCAGGCGTTTCTGGAATCACAGCGCAATTTCTCTCCTGTGACGGGCCGCTCCATGCTGGCGCTTGCGCCCGATGCCTTGTCGGAGCGTGAGGATATGGCCGCGCCCGGCGGCCTTGGATTGCAGCTCACGCCGATGCGCACGGGGACAGACGGGTTTTATCTCTGCATTCTGCGCCGCAAGGGCTGACATGGTTTGGGGCCGCGCCGGTGTTAGCCAGCGGTTAAGTGTAATCCTGACGCTGTCGCCGCATCTCTAAAAATTTGCCGCATTTGTTCACCAGAACGCAAACCCCCGGCGCGACCCTGCGCGGGTTGCATTCGCCCGGAGTTTGCCCATGAACCGCCGCGCCCTGCTGACCCGTTGCGCCGTTCTTGCCGCCTTTGCGGCCTGCCCAGCGCCCTCCGCTTTGGCCAGTTCAAGCACGCGCGATGCTGGTGACGTGATTCGCATGGTCAATGCCCATCGCGCCGCTCATGGGCTTGGCCCTCTGAAGCTGGACGCAAAACTCAACCGGGTTGCCCGGCACCATGCCGAAGCGATGGCGCGCGCGCTGGTGATGTCGCACGATACGGGCGGCAGTTTCGATGCGCGGATGACAGCGTTTGGTGTGCGTGGCTGGTCGGCTGAAAACATTGCCGCCGGTTATCGCAGCGCTGGCGAAGCGTTTTCAGGCTGGCAAAGCTCCTGGAGCCACAATGCCAATATGTTGAAGCCGCAAATGACAAAAATGGGTCTGGCCGCCAGTGCGGGCGCCGACGGGCGCATATACTGGAACATGCTCCTCGCCAGCCAATAGGCCTTGCGCACCCCGCCTGCGCGCTGCCGCGGGCCGTTCCACCTGCCCGTAGTGAAGATCTTTTTCGGAAATCGTCTCCGTTCCGCTAAAGCAACCTGCGTAGATGCCTGGCGCCGTCGAATGCCGAATGCAGGTAAATGCATCACACATATGCAATTTCTGGACATTTGTGTTCACTAGTAGACTTGTTGGGCTTCTTGAACGCAATGTAATTTCCTGATGGCAGCAGCTGGGCTGTCGAAGGTTTTTCATTGCAATGCCGATTCCGTCACCTCCTGTCATGCCTGCCCGGACCTCAACCGGTGGTGGTCCCGGTGTCTTTGTCGCGCTGTCGGTAGCGATTTTTCTCGCCAGCGCCTATTGGCTGTTTGATCAGGCCAGCCGCAGTGCGGCTCTGGTGTCGCATGCACTGGATGTGAAACGCGCCGCCAACGAGCTTTTGACGCTGGCGTTGGATGCTGAAACGGCGCAGCGTGGCTATGTGCTCACGGGCGACCGGGTATTTCTCGATCCTTACACCCATGCGGCATCAATGATCGATGATCGCATGACCAAGCTGATCGACCTGACGAGTGATAATCCGGCGCAAACGCGCACGCTGCAACGCACCAGGCAGCTGGTGGCCGAGCGCTTCACCATGATCGCGAACTCGCTGGCGCGAATCGAGCGCGGGGAGCGCGACACCGTTATCGCCCTGATGAAGGAAGGGCGTGGCCGGCAGGTGATGGATCAGATCCGGGCCGATGTGCGCGAGGTGATTGATGAAGAGCATCGTTTGCTGGCCCAGCGCGAAAGCGATGTCGAGCGCAAGCGGCTGCTGGCACTCGCGCCGCTGTTATTGGCCTTCATTGGCCTCGGCTGGCTGAGCTGGCGTGAAAATCGCAGTCATCGTGACCAATTCAATCTTCTGAAACAATATAATGAGCGACTGGATGAACTTGTGCGGGTGCGGACCAGTGAACTGGAGCGTGAACGCAGCCGCGTTGAAGCGTTGCTGCGCGACGTGACGCACCGCATTGGAAACAATCTCGCGATGATTGCCTCGTTGCTTAATATTCAGCGTCGGCGCTTCAAGGACAAACATGTGCAGGATGCGCTGGAAGATGTGGCGCAGCGCATTCAGGCCATGGCGGCGAGTCAGCGCCGGATGAATCTGGACATCGCCACTGATGAGGTCGAGGGAAAACCCTACGTCGAAAATCTCCTCAGCGAATTGCGCGCCAATGCGGCGGCCAAGAATGTCGTGATTAAATCTGACCTTGCGGACTTGCGCCTGCCCGGCAAGGACGCAGTGTCCTATATCATTCT
>JBOFFO010000097.1:0-2135 GCA_051648665.1 Beijerinckiaceae bacterium
ACCAGCGCGGCAAGGCCCGGAATGGCCTGCTGCAATGCCGCCGAACCAGCGACATCCGCATGCGTCGTCATCGCCTTCACCACGATGGCATCGCCCACGCGCGCTACGCCGGTGAGGCCGAGGCCAGCGAGGTCAATCAGTGTTTTCGGCGCATTGAGCCGCAGCTTCATGGCCGGCAGCAAGGTCTGGCCGCCCGCCAGCGCCTTGGCATCCTCCCCGCCGAGCGCCTTCAGCGCTTCATCGAGGCTTTTTGGTTTGGCGTAATCAAATGCGTACATGGCTTCCAGTCCTTATTCTGCCGCGTGGCGGGGCTTCATCTGTTGGCAAGCGCGCCACACCACCTGCGGCGTTGCTGGCATGCTGACATTTTCGTGGCCCACCGCGTTGGTGATTGCGTTGATGACAGCGGGCGGCGCAGCAATCGCGCCTGCTTCGCCGCAGCCTTTGATGCCAAGCGGATTGCTTGGCGCCGGTGTCGAGGTCATGCCGACGGCAAAGGAAGGCAGGTCGTCAGCACGCGGCATGGTGTAATCCATATAGCTCGCAGTCACGAGCTGGCCGGATTTGTCGTAAATCGCATGCTCGAGCAGCGCCTGACCAATACCCTGAGCGATGCCGCCATGCACTTGGCCCTCGACGATCATCGGATTGATGACGTTGCCGAAATCATCGACTGCGGTAAAGCGCGCCACATCGACATTGCCGGTGTCAGGATCAACTTCAACCTCGCAGATATGCACCCCTGCGGGGAAAGTGAAATTCGTCGGATCGTAGAACGCGCCTTCCTTCAGGCCGGGCTCCAGCTCCTGCCCGTTGAACTTGTGCGCAATATAGGCCTGCAAGGCGATGTCGCCGAAACCGGCGGCCTTGTCGGTGCCTTTCACCGAGAATTTTCCGTCCTTGAACTCGATGTCCTGCTCAGACGCTTCGAGCACATGTGACGCAACTTTTTTGCCCTTGGCGATCACCTTGTCGAGCGCCTTGGCAATGGCAGACATGCCGACCGCGCCGGAGCGCGAGCCATAGGTGCCCATGCCCATCTGCACCTTGTCGGTGTCGCCATGGATGATCGCGACATTATCGAGCGGAATGCCGAGCCGATCGGACACAAGCTGGGCGAAGGTCGTTTCATGGCCCTGCCCGTGGGCGTGGCTGCCGGTCAGAACTTCAACGGTGCCGATCGGATTGACGCGCACCTCAGCGGATTCCCACAGGCCAACGCCCGCACCAAGCGACCCGACCGCTGCTGACGGCGCAATGCCGCACGCTTCGATATAGGCGGAGAAACCGACGCCGCGCAGCTTGCCCTTCGCGGCGCTCGCCGCCTTGCGTGCGGGAAAGCCCGCATAATCATGCTGCGCCAGCGCCTTCTTCATCGCAGCAGAATAATCACCGGCATCATACATCATGATGACCGGCGTCTGATGCGGGAACTGCGTCACGAAATTCTTGGTGCGGAACGCCGCCGGATCCTCGCCGCGCTCGCGCGCCGCAATTTCCATCAGCCGCTCGACCACGAAGGTCGCCTCAGGGCGGCCGGCGCCGCGATAGGCATCCACCGGCGCAGTATTGGTGTAGATCGCATCAACCTCGCAATAAATTGCCGGCACATTGTATTGGCCCGACAGGAGCGGCGCATAAAGATAGGTCGGCACCGATGAAGCGAAGGTCGAGAGATATGCACCGAGATTGGCCTGCGTATGCACGCGAATGCCAAGCACTTTGCCGTCTTTGTCCGTCGCCATTTCCGCATGGGTCACATGATCACGGCCATGGGCAACGCACAGAAATTCCTCCGTGCGGTCCGCCACCCATTTCACCGGGCGATTGACCTTCTTGGCAGCCCAGACGCAGATCGTCTCTTCCGCATAAATGAAAATCTTGGAGCCGAAACCGCCGCCGACATCCGGCGCGACGACACGCAGCTTGTGCTCCGGCGCGATGCCGATGAAGGCCGACAAAACCAGCCGCGCCACATGCGGATTCTGACTCGTCGTATAGAGCGTGTAGATGCCTTCGCCTTCCTCGTAATCGCCGACCGCAGCGCGCGGCTCCATCGCGTTCGGCACCAGCCGGTTGTTGACGAGATCGAGCTTCGTCACATGGGCGGCCTTGGCAAAGGCTGCGTCAGTCGC
>JBOFFO010000098.1:0-1805 GCA_051648665.1 Beijerinckiaceae bacterium
CCGCTGTCGATGCGGCGAAGGCCAAGGTGATGGCCGAATTGCTGCCCGCCGATGGCGAGGCCAAATTCGAGGCTGACAAGGTAAAATCCACCTTCAAGGATGCGCAGGCGAAGGTCGTGCGCTGGAATATCCTCGATGAGGGCAAGCGCATCGACGGCCGCGACGTGAAGACGGTCCGCCCCATCGTTTGCGAAGCGGGCATCCTGCCGCGCACCCACGGTTCGGCTCTGTTCACCCGCGGTGAAACGCAGGCGCTGGTGGTCACCACGCTCGGCACCGGTGATGACGAGCAATATATCGATGAGCTGGAAGGCACCCGGAAGGAGAACTTCCTGCTGCACTACAACTTCCCGCCCTATTCGGTTGGCGAAACCGGCCGCATGGGTTCACCCGGCCGCCGCGAAATTGGTCACGGCAAACTGGCGTGGCGCGCACTGCACCCGATGCTGCCGGGCAAGGATGAATTTCCCTACACGCTGCGCGTCGTCTCCGAGATCACGGAATCGAACGGCTCCTCATCGATGGCGACGGTGTGCGGCACCTCGCTGGCGCTGATGGATGCGGGCGTGCCGCTGAAGGCGCCGGTCGCGGGCATCGCCATGGGCCTCATCCTTGAAGGCCAGCGCTTCGCCGTGCTGTCGGATATTCTTGGCGACGAGGATCATCTCGGCGACATGGACTTCAAAGTCGCCGGCACCGAGAAAGGCATCACCTCGCTGCAGATGGACATCAAGATCGCCGGTATCACCGAAGAGATCATGCGTGTCGCGCTGACGCAGGCGAAGGATGGCCGTCTCCACATTCTCGGCGAAATGGCCAAGGCGCTGTCGTCGGCCCGTGCGGAACTGGGCGAATTTGCCCCGCGCATCGAGACGATGAAAATTCCGGTCGACAAGATCCGTGAAGTCATCGGCTCAGGCGGCAAGGTCATTCGCGAAATCGTCGAAAAGACCGGTGCGAAGATCAACATCGAGGATGACGGCACGATCAAGATTGCGTCGGCTGATGGCGCGTCCATCAACGCTGCGATCAAGTGGATCAAGTCGATCGCATCCGAGCCGGAACTCAACCAGATCTACGAAGGCACGGTTGTGAAGGTGATGGAATTTGGCGCCTTCGTGAATTTCTTCGGCGCCAAGGATGGCCTCGTCCACATCTCCGAGCTTGCGCCGCGCCGCGTCGCCAAGGTCACCGATGTGATCAGCGAAGGCCAGAAGGTGAAGGTAAAATTCCTCGGCATGGATGACCGCGGCAAGGTGCGCCTGTCCATGAAGGTTGTGGATCAGGAAACCGGCGAGGATATCACCGAGAAGGTGAAGGCCGAGCAGGAGGCCTATCGCGCCCAGAAGGATGCGGAGCGGGCTGCGCGTATCGCCGCCGGCGAAGATGTGCCGGAGGAAGAAGAGCGTTCCGATCGCGGGGATCGTGGCGACCGGGGTGGTGACCGTGGCGGACGCCGCCGTGACCGGGATCGTGGTCCGCGCCGCGAACGCAACGACGATTGATCGTCAGATCATCGAAGAATCAAACCGCCCGCGCCAACAACGCGGGCGGTGTTTTTTTGGAAAGCGACACCGTGATGAAATTGCCTGTTGGTTCCATGCCGCGCCTTCTCACGGGGCTTGCCGCCCTGCTGCTGATGGTTGCGCTGGTGCTGCCATCCTCTGCGCTCGCCGAGGTGCGGTTTGGCCGCAATGTCAAAATCGGTGGCCATGATTTTTCCGGCCAGCGCTTCAACGCTCAGCGGCGCGGGCGCATCCATCTCTATGACCGCAGGCCGCAGAACGCCGGCTGCCGCTGGGTGG
>JBOFFO010000099.1:0-9018 GCA_051648665.1 Beijerinckiaceae bacterium
CGCGATTCCGGCGTCAAGGATGTCATCATCGCGCTCAAGGCCGGCTCGGCCACCCGCAAGAAGGCGGAAGAGGCAGGCTTTACCTGCATGACCCCGGCGGAAGCCGCCAAGGTGTCCGATGTGATGATGATGCTCACCCCCGATGAGCTTCAGGCCGACATCTACCGCGATGATCTCCACGCCAACATGAAGCAGGGCGCGGCGCTGATGTTCGCCCACGGCCTCAATGTGCATTTCAACCTGATCGAGCCGCGCAAGGATCTCGATGTGCTGATGGTTGCGCCCAAGGGCCCCGGCCATACAGTTCGTTCCGAATATCAGCGCGGCGGCGGCGTTCCCACGCTCATCGCCATCCATCAGGACGCGACGGGCAATGCCCATGACCTCGGCCTGTCCTACGCCTCGGCCAATGGCGGCGGCCGCGCCGGCATCATCGAGACGACGTTCAAGGAAGAGTGCGAGACCGATCTGTTCGGTGAGCAGGTCGTGCTCTGCGGCGGTCTGGTCGAACTCATCAAGGCCGGTTTCGATACGCTGGTGGAAGCCGGTTACGCGCCGGAGATGGCCTATTTCGAGTGCTTGCACGAAGTGAAGCTGATCGTCGATCTCATTTATGAGGGTGGCATCGCGACGATGAACTACTCGATCTCGAACACAGCCGAGTATGGCGAGTATGTCACCGGCCCGCGCATCATCACCGATGAGACGAAGGCGGAGATGAAGCGCGTACTGACCGACATCCAGTCCGGCAAATTCACGCGCGACTGGATGCTGGAAAACAAGGTCAACCAGACGTCGTTCAAGGCGACCCGCGCCCGCATGGCCGCTCACCCGATCGAGCAGGTTGGCGAGAAGCTGCGCGCCATGATGCCGTGGATCAAAGCCAAGGCGCTGGTGGACAAGAGCAAGAACTGAGTGTTCTTGCGCCACGGAAATAATAAAGCCCCGCAGCGATGCGGGGCTTTTTGTTGCTTCATTGTCGCCGATTTGAAAAAAATCGGCCCCGCATATCGTCAGGCTGCGGGGCCGCTGTTGCCTCGATACCAAATCAGAAAATCAGAACCGCACCTTGTCCTTGATCGCGTCTTCCGCATTTTTCGGCACGACGTTGCGCGCGACGAAATCGTTCCAGTCCTTGAAGCGGCCCTTGCCGCGCGCGGTGATGATGTCCTGCGCACGCTTGTCGCCAATCTGCGGCAGCTTGTCGAGTTCGGCAGCGGTAGCGGTGTTGAGGTTGACGCGCTGGCCCTGAGCGGCTGGAGCTGTGGCGGGCGCCGCAGCAGGCCGCGCCGGTTGAGCGGTCGCCGGAGACGCGGGAGCGGCTGGGGCTGGCATGGCTGGCCGCGCGGGCACCGTCGGGGCGGCAGGCTGCGTTGCCTGTGAGAAAGCAGAGCCGGTCATCACGATCGTCAGGGCGGCAGCGGAAACAATCTTGCGGATCATCGAAACCCCTCCGGGTCAGGTTGCACCGGTAAGACTATGGGAACCTTGCACGCCGGGCCGTGCGAAGGCGCAGAAAGCCGACATTGGCCGTCTGGCGCGGCAACCGGAAAGTCCGGCCCGTGCATAGATATCAGACAGCGCTGGCGCTGAACCGTATCTGAACAACAGCCGCAGCACGGAAATAGGCTGGCTGGCGCTCAAGCGCTCGCTAGAACAGACGGGATAAAATCTTGCCGGCCTCGCCGGAGCCATAAAACATCGCGAATCCCCACAGCACTGATGCCGCGATATTGGCAATGTGGAACGGCAGTTGCGGCATGTTCACAATGCCGGCGACCAGCGCGATGATCGCCCGCACCGGGCCGAAGAAATGGCCGAAAAAGATGCCCGGCGCACCCCACTTTTCGAAGAAGTCATGGCCGCGCTTCAATGAATCCGGGCTTTTGTTGAACGGCCATGTATGAGCGGCAGTCGGCCCCAGATATTGCCCGATCAGGAAACTGGCCCAGAAGCCGCTGGCGGCTCCGGCCGCAGCAGCCAACGCCAGTGGCAGAACGCTCAGATTTTGCGCGCCTGCGAAGGTGCCGAAGGCAACAAAAAACAATGTGCCCGGCACGAGGAAGGACACCAGTGCGAAGCATTCGCCGAAGGCAATCAGGAAGACGATGAGGGTGGCATATTGCGGGTTGGCCCGCACGAAATCGATGACCGGCTGCACAATGCCGTTGAAGATTTCCACGCGCCTGTTCTCCTGCTGTATGCCTTGAGGGCATGTGGCATGGGCAGGGCAGGCTCACAAGGGCAGCGGCGTCCCAATCGCTACAGGCCGCCGGAGAAACCTTGACCACAATGGCAGCGCATGCATGCATCGCCCGCCATTCGCCGCCTCTGTCGCGCCGGCGAAACTTGTCAGGAGGACCGCGCAGACATGGCCGGCTTGCAACCCGTGGCTCCGGCCATTGCCTTCGCGGATGTCTCCATCGCCTATGACCTGGGCGGTCAGGGCCGCTACGAGGCCGTCCGCCCCGTCTCGCTTGATGTGGCTGACAGGTCGTTCGTCGCCATCGTAGGGCCGACCGGTTGTGGCAAGTCCACCTTGCTCAATGTCGCTGCTGGATTGATCGCGCCTTCATCGGGCGCCGTGTCGATCTTCGGCGCTCCACTTGTGGGCATCAACCGGCAGGCCGGCTATTTGTTTCAGCTTGATGCGCTGATGCCGTGGAAAACCGCGCTCGACAATGTGGCTGTCGCGCTGGAGCCGATGGGCGTGCCGGCTGCCGCCGCGCGGGAGAAAGCGCAGTCCATGCTTGGCCGTGTTGGTCTTTCGGCATTTGCGGGACGGTATCCGCATATGCTGTCCGGCGGCCAGAAAAAACGGGTCGCGCTGGCGCAGACCCTGATCCGCGATCCGAAAATCATGCTGATGGATGAGCCATTCGGCCCGCTCGATGCGCAGACGCGCATTATTATGGGCAATCTGCTGCTGGAGCTGTGGGCGGCCGATAAAAAGGCGGTGCTGTTCATCACTCATGATCTCGATGAAGCAATTGCGCTGGCAGACCGCGTGCTGGTGATGAGCGCGGGGCCGCGCTCGCACTTCGTCGGCGATTTCACCATTGATCTGCCGCGCCCGCGCGACATTGCCGAGATCCGTACCGAGCCGCGCTTCCATGCCCTGCATCGCGAAATCTGGGCGGCGCTGCGCGATGAAGTCCAGCGCGCCTATGCGCAGGGCGAAGCCCGTGCAGCGGGAGCCGCCGCATGAAGCCGTCGCGCACACTGGTGCTTTTTCTGCAAATCGCCGTGGCGATGCTATTCCTGATCGCATGGCACTTCGCATCAGGCATGAAGATCGGCTCCTCGACGTTGAAATTTTTCGTATCGACGCCGGGGGATGTGTTTGCCCGCGTCGTCAAGCTGTTCGCTGAAGGCGATATCTGGCGTCACCTCTGGATCACGCTGGTAGAGACGGTGCTGGCCTTTGTGATTGGGTCATTTGCGGGCGTGCTTGCGGGCTTTGCGCTTGCCCGCAACGATCTCGCTGCCGCTGTAGCTGATCCGTTCCTCAAGGCGGCCAATGCGCTGCCGCGCGTTGTGCTTGCGCCGATTTTCATGCTCTGGCTCGGCCTCGGCATCTGGTCAAAGGTAGCGCTGGGTTTCAGCCTCGTGTTCTTCATCGTGTTCTTCAACGTCTATCAGGGCGTGCGCGAGGTTTCGCCAACCATTCTGGCCAACGCGCGCATGCTCGGCTTTAATGAGCAGCAGCTGTTCCGGCATGTCTATTGGCCGGCAGCGATGACATGGATGTTTTCGTCGCTGCATACATCAGTCGGTTTTGCGCTGGTTGGCGCGGTGGTCGGTGAATATCTCGGCTCATCGGCAGGATTGGGATATCTCATTCATCAGGCTGAGGGCGTGCTGGATGTCACCGGCGTTTTCGCTGGCATGGTCATCCTTACCGTGTTCGTGCTGGTGATCGATGCTGTGGTGACCGTGATTGAGAAGCGGCTGCTGGTTTGGCAGCCGCGCAGCGCGCAAACCGTGGCGTAAACAGGAATTACAAACCGGTGTCAGACAGACGCCAAGTCTTGGAGGAAACGATGGATCGTCGCACTTTTATCGCCGCTGCTGGTGCAGCCGGCGTTACGGCAGCACTGCCCATGCCAGCCATTGCGCAGGAAAAAAAGAAGCTGATGCTCGGCGTTGGCGGCAAGCCACTGCTGTATTATTTGCCCCTCACCATCGCGGAGAAGAAGAATTTCTTTGGCGAGGAAGGCCTTGAGGTTGAGATCAATGATTTCGGCGGCGGCGCCAAATCCTTGCAGGCGCTTGTCGGTGGTTCTGTTGATGTTGTCACCGGCGCTTACGAGCACACCGTGCGCATGCAGGCCAAGGGGCAGGATATTCGCGCCATTTGCGAACTCGGTCGATTCCCCGGTATCGTCATCGCCGTGAAGAAAAGCCTTGCCGACAAGGTGAAATCGGCGGCGGATCTGAAAGGTCTGAAAATCGGCGTCACAGCGCCCGGGTCATCGACCTTCATCACCGCACAATACGCCATGCTCAAGGGCGGGCTGAAGCCGACCGATGCCTCCTTCATTGGCGTGGGCGGCGGCGCCAGCGCTGTAGCTGCCATGAAAAAGGGCGAGATCGATGTCATTTCCCACCTCGATCCGGTCATATCGAAGCTTGAGTCAGACGGCGACATCACAACGCTGATCGACACCCGTACGGAGGCCGGCACCAAAGCCCTGTTTGGCGGCACCAACCCGGCCGCTGTGGTTTATACGCGCGGCGATTTTATCGAGAAAAATCCAGAGTCGGCGCAGCGCCTGACCAATGCCTTCGTCAAGGCGTTGAAATGGCTGGCGACCGCGAAGCCGGAGGATGTCGCAAACACTGTGCCGGAAGCCTACCACCTCGGAGACAAGGCGCTTTATGTCGCCGCTGTGAAGGCCTCGATGGAAAGTTACTCGCGCACGGGCCTCATCCCGGCCGAGGGCATGGCCAGCATCCTCGACATGCTGAAAAAACTTGATGCGGAAATGGCCACGGCCAATGTTGATCTGTCGAAGACCTTCGTCGATCGCTTTGTGAAGAAGGCCAACGGCCAGGCCTGATCGTTCCATCAATGGGGATGATCGCACCGATCATCCCCTTGCGCTTGCAAAGGCCGCGCGCACCGGCCACACCGCCCGCATGACCATTCTTTCCATTCAAAGCCACGTCACATACGGCCATGTCGGTAATGCTTCGGCCGTATTTCCGATGCAACGCCTTGGCGTCGAGGTGTGGCCAATTCATACCGTTCAATTCTCCAACCATACCGGCTATGGCGCATGGAAAGGCCGGGTGTTCGATGCAGCCCTGATTGATGAGATCGTGGAAGGCATCGCCGAACGCGGCGCATTGGAACGGTGCAGCGGCGTGATTTCCGGCTATATGGGATCGGATGACATTGGCGACGCCATTTTACGCACGGTGGCGCGGGTCCGGCGGGCGAATCCCTCGGCGATGTATTGCTGTGATCCCGTGATTGGTGATGTCGGGCGCGGTATTTTCGTGCGGCCGGGCATTCCTGAATTGATGCGCGACCGGGCGGTGCCCGGCGCGGATATCATCACTCCCAACCAGTTTGAACTAAATTATCTCTCAGGCATCGAAACACGCCTACTCAGCGATGTGCGCCGCGCTGTGCAACAGCTTCAACAGGCAGGCCCCAAGATTGTGCTGGTCACATCGTTGATCACGGATGAAACGCCGGCCGATTCTCTCGATATGCTCGCCGCTGATCATGAAGGCGTATATCGCTTGCGCACGCCGCGGCTGACATTGAATGTCAACGGCGCGGGCGATGCCGTTGCCGCGCTCTTCATGGTCCATTGTTTGCGCACAGGTTCCGCTTATGACGCGCTCGCGCGCGCTGGCGCTGCGATTTATGGTCTGCTCAAGCGCACCGCCGACGCCGGATCGCGTGAATTGCTGACAATCGAGGCGCAAGACGAGTTTGTTGCGCCGAGCCGCCTTTTCCCGGTGGAAACGCTCTAGAGCCATGCAACTGCGGGTCGCCACCTTCAACGTCGAAAATCTCCTGTCGCGCCAGCGCTTCGGGCCAGTGGACCGGCCTGACGCTGCGCCGGCGCTGGCTTTGTTCGGGTTTGACAACCAGCCGATCCGAGAGGCTGTGGAGCGTTCCCTTTCGGTGGCGCTTGAAGATGACAAGCGGCAGATGACCGCGCTTGCCATCGCTGAATCGCGCGCCGATATTTTATGTCTTCAGGAGGTCGATAATCTCGGCGTTCTCGAAGCCTTCTTCGCCAACTATGTGCATCGCGTTGCCGATTTTCGCTATGGCCACTTCCACCTCATTCGCGGCAATGATGGGCGCGGCATTGATGTCGCTTTCTGCTGCCGCCGCGATTTGTTGGCGCGCGACCGGCTGCGCTTCCGCTCCCACCGCGAGAGCAGTTATGCCGATTTTCATGTCCATGATATCGCGCTGGATCGGCTCGGTGTGAATGCGCACGACCCTGTGTTCAAGCGTGATTGTCTGGAAATGACGCTTGATCTTGATGGGCATGATTTGAGCATTTTCGTGCTGCACTTGAAATCCATGAACAATGGACGCGATGATGGCCGTATGCAGACGGCCCCATTACGACGGGCCGAGGTGCGTGCGGTCAAATCCCTCGTGCGCGATCGGTTTGGTGCGGATTGGCGGCACGCCAACTGGGTGATTGCAGGCGACCTCAATGACTATGTCGAAACCATCGGCAGGCATGGCGTCGTAACGCAAGCTGAGGCAGGCGCAGTTCATGAACTGCTCAATGATTTTGCCTGGAATCCGGTGGAGACTCTGCCGCAGCATGAGCGCTGGACCCATTTTCATAAACGCTGGCAGGACCGTGAGCGCCGCCTGATCGAAGAACATGTGCAGCTTGATTATGTGTTGCTTTCCCCGGCGCTGAAGCAGGCATTTGAAAAAGTCGAAATTATTCGCGGTGGACAACCCTATCGTGTGCCTCTCGATCCGCGTGAGGACAATCGCAGCATCGCGCATTTGTCTGCAGCCGGCCGGCGCTATCCGCGCATCGGCTGGGACAGACCGAAAGCATCCGATCATTGTCCTGTCGTGGTGACGCTGGATTTGCGGTGAGACAGAGATGAAACGCCGTTTTTTTACCCTTGATGTCTTCACCGCGCAGCGGTTTGCGGGCAATCCGCTCGCGGTTGTGCTGGATGGCGAGAAGCTGACGGATGCCGCCATGCAAGCCGTGGCGCGGGAATTCAATCTCTCCGAAACCGTTTTTGTCATGCCGCCTGCTGATGCTTTACGCCGCGCGGATGTGCGTATTTTTACACCGGCGCGCGAATTGCCGTTTGCCGGTCATCCCACGGCTGGCACGGCGGTGCTGCTCGGTATTCTCGATGCGGCAGGTAAGCCGGCCACATCGCAATTCATGCTTGGCGAAAAAGTCGGTGATGTGCCATGCACGGTCACGATTGCTGGCGATGATAGCGGTCACGCTGTTTTTGCCTTGCCGAAATTGCCGGAACGTTTGGCGGCGGATTACAATCCAGCCGCGATTGCGTCGGCTTTTGGTTGCAAAGTCGCAGAAATAGGCTTCGCGGATCATCAACCAGCCCTGTTTTCTGCCGGCGTTCCCTTTCCCATGGTGCCGGTCCGCAGCCGCGCTGTACTCAACAATTTGCCGGTGCCAGATGCTCGGAGTTTTGCCCACGCTTTTGGCCCCGGCAGTGGCGGCTACGGTTTTTTCTACTGCCGCGAACCAGACCATGTGGCGCATCACTTTCACGCCCGCATGTTCGCGCCGGGCATGGGCGTGGCAGAAGATCCAGCGACTGGCGCTGCTGTCGCCTCTCTTGCCGGCGCAATCATGGCGTTCGAAAAACCGGCGGAGGGCGAGCATCGATTTGTGATCGAGCAAGGCTATGCCATGGGCCGCCCCTCGCAAATCGAGTTGGTGCTCGATGTCAGGCATGGGGCGCTGCATCGCGCCCGCATTGGCGGTAGCGCTGTCGTCGTATCGGAAGGCACGCTGTCCGCATGAACGCGCTGTTGCCCATCATGGACGTGTGCAACATCGATGCACGGTTGGAGGCGCTGGACTGGGAATTCCCAAAGCTGCGCCGCCATGACATCGATGCGGAGTGGCAACGGCTGGTGGCGGACAAGCCAAAGCTGTTCAACGGCCGGGTGTTGCTTCAGCATCGCGGCGAAATTCGCGATGGTGTTTTTCACGCCGGATATTTTGAAACCGACTATGCGGATTTTCTGTGCTGGCAGCGGTTTGGCAATCCCGGCCGGCCAATGCGCAACGGATTTGCAATGGCGGCGCTGCAGACGCGCGACGGCGCATTCCTGCTCGGCGAAATGGCGGCGCACACCACCAATGCCGGAAAAATCTATTTTGCAGCAGGGACGCCGGACCGCAACGATGTGACGGATGATGGCCGCGTCGATCTTGCCGGGTCTGTGATGCGCGAGCTGGAAGAGGAAACCGGACTGGCCTCCCATGAGGTGGCAGTCGGGCAGGGCTGGGCAGTGGTGATGGATGCGGTCCGCGTCGCGTTTATGCGCCCGGTCCGCATTGATTTGCCAGCGGTTGAGGCGCGGGCGCTGGTGCGGGACCGTCTGGCCCGGCAGCAGGATGCGGAACTGGCGGATATCGTCATCATCCGCTCCGCGTCCGAATGTGATCAGGACCGCATGCCGGTGTTCATGCAGCGCTATCTGCGCCACGCATTGGCTCAGCCGGGATAGCCGAACTTGCGCTTGGTGGCGGAGATCATGCTTCGCGCCGCGCCGTCCTGCCCGGCCTGACAGGTGCTTGCGGCCTGATTGATCTCGGCCATCACACGGTCGTAAACGCCCTTGTTCACATGGCCGGTGGCGAGATCGTTGTCCATCACGGCGCGGAAGCGGGCGATATCGCCGCCGCAGCCAGAGCCTTCGGGCAGGCGAAAGTTGGGGGCTGTGACCGAAGCCGCGCTGCTTACAGGCGTGGCTGGTGCTGCAGAGGGTGGCGGGGCGGACGTGTTGCATCCGGTCAG
>JBOFFO010000100.1:0-11981 GCA_051648665.1 Beijerinckiaceae bacterium
CGCCCTGTCCGCTCATTCTGGCCGTGCCCGTCGCCATTGCGGCGGGACTGTCGAAGGCGGCCGCCGGCGGTGTGCTGGTCAAGGGCGGACAGGTGCTCGAACGGCTGGCCGACATCCGCTCCATTGTCGTGGACAAGACAGGAACGCTGACCCAAGGCGCAGTCACAATCCGCCACATCACTCCCGCACCGGGATTTGAAGCAAGTGAGGTTCTGCGCCTTGCCGCTAGCCTGGATCAGGCGTCGCCCCATGTGGTGGCGCAAAATCTGGTGAAAGAGGCGACCGCGCGCGGGCTTTGCCTGAGCATGCCGTCAGACACGGTCGAAACGCCCGGTGAGGGCATTGCCGGCATAGTCGAAGGGCGGCGCATTGTGATCGGCAATGCGCCCTTTGTTCAACGCACAACTGGCATGGCGCAGGAGACGCTGGCTCCAGATCCCAGCGGGGTTGTTAGTGTGGCGGTTGATGGGCGACAGGCGGGTGCGATTGCCCTTGCGGATGGTCTCCGCGATGGCATCCCGACGCTTCTGGCCGACCTGCGCGCAAGCGGGATCCGACGGATTGTTCTGGCCACCGGAGACCGCAAGGCCATTGCGGAATTGGCGGTGGTTGGCCTTGGGCTTGATGCGATCCACGCCGATTTGACGCCGGCGGAGAAGGTCGCGGCTGTCGCCGCTGAGCGTAGCCACGCCCCCACCATGATGGTCGGCGACGGCGTGAATGACGCACCTGCGTTGGCCGCGGCTGATGTGGGGATCGCCATGGGCGCAAAGGGTGCAGCGGCCTCCGCGCAGGCCGCCGATGCCGTGCTCCTGCAGGACAGGCTGGATGGTCTGCTGACGGCCATTCGTGTAGCCCAGCGCGCGCGCCGTATTGCGTTACAAAGCGTCTATCTTGGAATCGGCCTCTCGGTCGCGGGCATGCTTGCAGCGGCTGCCGGTTATCTCAGCCCCGTGCAGGGTGCACTGTTTCAGGAGGTCATTGATGTGGCGGCCATCCTCAATGCGCTTCGGTCGCTACGGCGCTAACATACGAGGCGAACGGCTCTCCACCATTGATTTCAATGCCTTGCAAAGGCATGTTGATTCAGATCGGAAGCCAGCGCCTTGGCCTGTTCAGAACGTTTTGTTGTGGGTGGCCGCTCCGTATCTGGGCGTGGAAAGGCGCGTAGCCCCTTGACGCCCGCGAATAAACAGGGCTTGGCAGGGGCGAGCGAACCGACCGCCGCCGCATCATGCGCCGGAGGATAGGGAATGGCTGAAGGCGGCCAGCCACGGAGGCTGCCAAAGAGCGAGGACTATACGATGAGCGATGTCGCCGAACGGGTGAAGAAAATCGTGATCGAGCATCTTGGCGTCGAAGCCGACAAGGTGACGGAGAAGGCCCATTTCATCGACGACCTCGGTGCGGACTCGCTCGATACGGTCGAGTTGGTCATGGCCTTCGAGGAAGAATTCAACGTCGAGATTCCGGACGACGCGGCTGAAAAGATCGCCACGGTTGGCGATGCCGTGAGCTTCCTGTCGGCCAAAGCTGCCTGATTGATTTTGCGGCGTGGGTTGGAGACAATCCACGCCGTTATTCCGTTTGCTGTAGGCCGGAGCGTAATGCAGGCTTGCAGATGAGCGGCGGAATTGGCCAGTATGGCCCGCAAGGCCCGGTCGGTTCGTGCCGGGCCTTCGCCGTTTCGGGAAGTTGTGATGTTCAGACGTGTCGTAATCACTGGCCTGGGGATGGTCACCCCGCTTGGCAGCAGCGTCGAAACGACGTGGGCCAATGTCCTGGCAGCGAAATCCGGCGCTGCCAGGATCGATAGCTTTGATGTGTCCGATCTGCCTTGCCAGATCGCTTGCCAGATCAAGCGCGGCGATGGGTCGAATGGCACCTTCAATCCTGATCAGTGGATGGAGCCGAAGGAGCAGCGCAAAGTCGATGATTTCATCCTGTTTGCCGTGGCCGCTGCCCGGCAGGCCCTGGATGATGCGAACTGGCATCCCAAGACCTATGAAGAGCAGATCACCACGGGCGTGATGATTGGTTCTGGCATCGGCGGCCTGAATGGCATTGCAGAAACATCGCTGCTTCTTAAGGAGCGCGGGCCGCGCCGCGTTTCGCCCTTCTTCATTCCCGGCCGTCTTATCAATCTTGCCGGCGGTTATGTATCGATCGAACACGGGTTGAAGGGGCCGAACCACGCGGTGGTCACAGCCTGCTCCACAGGCGCGCACGCGATTGGCGATGCCGCGCGGATTGTCGCGCTGGGCGATGCCGATGTCATGGTGGCTGGTGGAACGGAATCATCCGTGACGCGCATAGGCATGGCAGGTTTTGCCGCTTGCCGTGCTCTTTCGACCAGCTTCAACGACGCGCCTGAAAAAGGTTCGCGTCCCTATGACAGGGACCGTGACGGGTTTGTCATGGGCGAGGGCGCGGGCGTGGTTGTGCTGGAGGCCCTGGAGCATGCCCAGGCGCGCGGCGCGCGCATCTACGGCGAAGTCATCGGTTATGGCATGTCGGGGGACGCCTATCACATCACATCGCCATCCGAGGATGGCGATGGCGCATTCCGCTGCATGCAGGCGGCGCTGAAGCGGGCGGGCATTTCCGCTGGTGACCTCGATTACATCAATGCCCACGGCACATCGACGCCGGTCGGCGATGAGATTGAACTCAGGGCGGTTGAGCGGCTTGTCGGCAACAACGCGGCCAAGCTCGCCATGTCATCGACCAAATCCTCCATTGGTCATTTGTTGGGCGCGGCCGGGGCGGTGGAGGCGATTTTCTCCATTCTGGCGATCCGCGATCAAATCGTCCCGCCTACGCTTAATCTCGACAATCCTTCGGTAGAGACGGCGATTGATCTGGTGCCGCATCAGGCAAAAAAGAAGCCGGTCGAAACGGTTCTGTCCAACTCGTTCGGGTTTGGCGGCACCAATGCGTCGCTGGTCATGCGCCGGTTTGATGCCTGAAGCATCAGGGCGGCTTGAGGGGACGGGCGGATTCATGCCACATTCCCCTTTCATACACAGACGATTCAACTTCGTTATTCAACCTTGCGGCGGCGCCGCAAAACAGGCCGCTAATTGCCCGCATGACTGATCCAGATGTGAACAGAGACGTTTCGGAAGCGGCCCGGCAGGCCTCGATGGGGGCACGACGGGCTGCCCCGCGCAGTCCAAAAGAAGCGATTGAGCCTGTGCCCGCACCGCCGCCGCCGCCGCGGCTGAAGATGCGCCATCGGCCATTTGTGACCTACGGTTCAAATTTTTTTACAATCCTTCTTGTGCTTGTCGCCATCGCCGCTGCGGGCGCGTTTTTCCTGGTCCGCAATCTGGATAAGCCGGGGCCGCTGACGGAAGATCGGGTCATGGTGGTGCGTGGCGGCACATGGGATATTGCCGAGCAGCTTGAACAGGCAAACATCATATCCGACCCATACAGTTTCATGTTTGCCGTCATGACCAACGCCAAGGGTGACAGGCTCAAGGCCGGCGAATATCTGTTCAAGAAAGAATCCAGCATCACGCAGGTCGTTGCGACCCTCGTTGAGGGCCGTTCGATTTTGCACTCTGTGACAATCCCCGAGGGATTGACCAGCGAACAGATTATCGCACGGCTGGCCGAGAGCGATGTGCTGGCTGGCGAAGTCCGCGAAATTCCGCCGGAAGGTTCGCTTTTGCCAGATACCTATCGCGTCGAGCGTGGCATGTCGCGCCAGCAGCTTGTTGCCCGCATGCAGGACATGCAGCGCCGCACGCTGAACGAGATTTTTTCCAAGCGTTCGCCTGATAACCCGATCAAGTCGGCGCGCGAACTGGTAATCCTTGCCTCCATTGTCGAGAAGGAAACCGGCCGTGCTGATGAGCGAACGCGCGTCGCCGGTGTGTTTATCAACCGGATGAACAAGCGCATGCGTCTCCAGTCGGACCCGACGATTGTCTATGGTCTTGTCGGCGGCAAGGGCACGCTGGGGCGGGGCATCACGCGTGAGGAAATCAATCGCGCAACACCTTACAACACCTATGTCATCGAGGGATTGCCGCCGGGGCCGATCGCCAATCCCGGCCGCGCGGCGATGGAGGCTGTGGCCAATCCGTCGCGCACCAACGACCTATTTTTCGTGGCGGATGGCACGGGTGGTCATGCCTTTGCTGAAACGTTGGATCAGCACAACCGCAATGTCGCCCGCTGGCGGCAGATTGAACGTTCACGCCCCGCAACCGATGCGCCAAAGCCTGTTGACCGGTTCGAGGATGATACGCAGCCCGCCCCGGCTGCGCCCCCGCGCCGGTCTGACGTGGCGCCGGCTCTGGAGAGTTCGCCCACCACCGGTTCGATAGCGGGGGCCGATGCGACGCAAGGCAGCACGGGTGCCCCGCGCGCCCGCATTACCGATGCGACCGAGGGGACGGCGAAGGACCCCCTGAAGTTCAAGAATTTTGATCTCAATTCGAACCAGACGATTCCGAAGCTGAAGCGCTGACCGGCGACGGCTTGTTTCCGGGTGCGGCCATCGCAGGCGATTTTACGGTTTGTGCCTGCCGCCGATTGGGCTAAACAGCCGCCGGTAATGACGGCGGGGCGGCGATGACCTTTTCCAGCATGACAGGATTCGCGCGCCACGCAGGCGAGGCAGCGGGGCACCGGTTTGTCTGGGAACTCAAGACGGTGAATGCGAAATCGCTCGACATCCGACTGCGGATGTCGCCCGGCTTCGATGATGTGGGCGAAGAAGCGCGGCGGCGCATGGGCGGCGCTCTGAAGCGTGGCACTTGCTTCGTCTCCCTCAATCTGACCAGGGATCAGCGTGCGCCCGCCGTCCGTATCAATGAAGGATTGCTCGACCAGCTCGTCGCACTGGCAGACAAATACCGGGGCCGGGACGGCTTGAACGCACCGTCGCTCGATGGCCTGCTGGCGGTGCGCGGCGTTGTCGAGATTGATGAAGCGGCTGATGAAGCCGATAGCCTGGCCGCCCTGCGCAAGGCGTTGTTGACGGCGTTCGATAACGCGTTGGCGGAATTGCAATCCATGCGCCTCAGCGAGGGTGCAGCGCTGCAAAAAATACTGACGGACAAGATAGATGAAATTGCCGCGTTGACTGAAGCCGCTGAACAATCACCGGCCCGCCAGCCCGAGGCTATCCGCAAAAAAATCGCCACGCAGATTGCCGCAATTCTTGAAACAGGCCGCGGCTTTGATGAAAATCGTCTGCATCAGGAGGCAATCATTCTCGCATCGCGCGCCGATGTGCGCGAAGAGTTGGACCGGTTGCGGACTCACGTCGTCGCTGTGCGGGAGTTGTTGAATGACGGTGGTGCCGTTGGCCGCAAGCTCGATTTTTTGGCGCAGGAATTGGGGCGTGAGGCAAGCACCTTGTCTGCCAAGGCGTCAGATGCCGCGCTGAATGCCACAGGGCTTGCGCTGAAAAGCGCTGTCGAGCAATTCCGCGAACAGGTTCAGAATGTGGAGTAAGCGATGACTGCGCCAACGCGCCGGGGCCTGATCCTGATCGTGTCCTCGCCGTCGGGTGCGGGCAAGACGACCTTGACCCGCGCCTTGCTGGCGAAGGATTCAAGCCTGCACCTCTCGGTATCCGTTACCACGCGCCAGCGCCGTCCCAATGAAGCGGACGGTGTGCATTATCATTTTCTCAGCGTGCGCGAATTTGAATCGCGCCGCGATGCCGGTGAGTTGCTGGAATGGGCGCAGGTGCATGGCGTCCATTATTACGGCACGCCGCGCGCCGAGGTTGAAAAAGCACTGCGCGAAGGCCGCGACGTCCTGTTCGACATTGATGTGCAGGGCACAGCGCAAGTGCGCGAGAAAATGCCGCAGGATGTGGTGACGGTGTTTGTGCTGCCACCATCCGTTGCCGAATTGCATGCCCGCCTCAAGCGCCGTGCCGACGAGGATGATGCGTCGATCCGACGTCGCCTCCAAACCGCACGGCAGGAAATCGCGCGGTGGCGCGATTATGATTACATCATCATCAATGATGATCTCGACCGCGCCTTCACGGAACTGGAATCCATTCTCACTGCGGAACGGCAGAGAAAATTTCGCCGCGATGATATTAGAATTCTGGTCGAAACGCTCGATGCTGACCTTGAAAAACTGCTCGCCTTAGCGTGAGGTTTCTTTCAACGCATCATAGGCATTCGCCAGCGCGACGAACCCCGCAACCGGAATGGTTTCAGCGCGCGCTGTTTCATCAATGACTGCTGCGGCAAGCAGCGCTGTCACTTCGACACCAAGACCTTTCAGCGCTTGCCTTAGCATTTTGCGCCGTTGGGAAAAGGCAGCCTGAGTTACGCGTGAAAGTGAAGTTAGCTGGCAGGGCAGGGGTTCCGCCCGTGGTGTCAGCTGTACGATGCTCGAAGTGACTTTGGGCGGCGGCGTGAACGCGGACGGCGGGACATCGAATAGAATATTCGCCTGCGTGCGCCAGCCGCACAATACGCCAAGCCGCCCATAATTTTCGCGCTGTGCGGGCGTGGCGACAATGCGCTCCCCCACTTCGCGCTGAAACATCAGCGTCATTGATTGCC
Organism: Beijerinckiaceae bacterium; assembly: GCA_051648665.1. GTDB lineage: Bacteria > Pseudomonadota > Alphaproteobacteria > Rhizobiales > Beijerinckiaceae > Terrirubrum. The sequence continues at coordinate 6,552 of JBOFFO010000100.1, forward strand.
AAGCCGGTGGCCACCCCGCCGTTTCGACCCAGCGCACCAGCAATTCCGTGCCGACATTATAGGGCAGATTCGCCACAACACGGTATGGGCCGCCGGCAAGAGCGGATAAATCGGCCATCAACGCATCCGCATGCACAATGGTGAGCCGGTCAGGATAATGGGCAGCAATATCCGCGAGCGCTGGCAGAAATCGCTCATCGCGCTCAATCGCGATCACGCGGCGCGCACCGCCCGCAAGCAGAGCGCGCGTCAGTCCCCCCGGTCCCGGACCAACTTCAATGACCACAGCATCGGCAAGGGGGCCGGCTTCGCGCGCGATCCGCGCCGTCAGGTTGAGATCGAACAGGAAATTCTGCCCCAGCGCGCGGCGTGGTTCGAGGCCATAGCGGCGCACCACGTCCCGCAGAGGTGGCAGATTATCGATCATCGGCGGAATGAAGGCCAAACAAGAAATCGGCAGCGGCAGGCTCGATCACAGACCATCCTGCAAGGCGTTCAGGCTCTGTTTGAAGGCAATTTCCCCAAGCGTACGGAATTCAAGCCGGGCAAGGATAGAGCGGCTGGGTTGGGTCAAACCATTATAACCATCACGGAATCCGCTGGCCGTATAGACGATCGAGAAGATCGTGCACTCATCCTTGTATTGCAGCCCAAGCGACATGGAGGATAGGGCAAAGCGCGACGTGCTGGGCTTCGTCGCAAATGACACGCCCTGACGCAGCGCCTCCTTGGCCTGCAAATGCCGGTCAAGATCGACCACGGCGCTGGAAATGAACGACCAGTTATTCGTGACCTTCAGGGCTGCAGTTGCAGCAATGCCTTCACGTCGGAAGAAGTAACCAATATCGGGCTGAGCTGCATAACGCGCATAAAGCACCGAGCCGGTCAGCCGGTCGAGCGTAAAGTTCGATCCAACTTCAAGTCGCGTCACGCCAAAATGGTTCGGGTTGAACCGAGCACGGGCGAAGAAAGACAAGTTGTTTGACGGCGCGAAAATTGCCCGGGCAATAATGTCGGAGCGTCGGCGCTCAAGGCCGGACTGCGCGCCTGTGTTCGCCAGATCCCATGTCGCAAACGAGTTGCGTCCAGCCATCTGGTAGGACTGCCCCACAAGGAAATTGGCGTAGCCCCCGCCATTCATATGCCAGGTGTATTGGGCGCCGATATTGGCGCGCACACCGCCCTCGACCCGGTCGTAACCGGAGAATTTGTTCCACTCGAAAATATTCGTGTCATCGAACGGCAGGCTGAGCGCATCGTTATTAGGCAGATTGCCAATGCGCGTCTCATTCGGCCGCGCCACAATCTGCGCAATCGGCTCGATGATGTGCGTTCCCCACGATGTGTTGGCGACGAGCGGGAAACGATACTCAAGCCCGATGGTCGGTGTCGCACGCCCGAAGAAATTGTCCTGCGGATCGGTCACGCCCATTGCCTTGGCAAAAACATTCGGGCCTGAGGACAGGTTGGGCGAAAACCAGATGCCGTCGAGGCGCAATCCGGCAAACGGAGTCCACAAACCGCCGACCGGATCAATGAATTGCCGCCGCCATGTCAGCGATGCAGAAATGCGGTTGTGCTGGCCCGCAAGCCCGCGCACGAGACAGTCGCCAGATACGTAGCGGCCGTTCACATAGCGCACCGGCGCATATTGCACGCAGCCTTCATAGATCGAGAAGGGTGTCCCCGCCCGGTTGACGCCTGTCAGCAGGGATGGCGGCGCCAGCGGATTGACTGGCACGCCGCCATTTGTGGCGCCCGAGCGATACAGATAGCCATACTGCGTCTGCTCGCGCGTCAGGCTCGTCACGTTCATATCGAGCGCCACTTCGCCACCCAGCGGGCGCGGGCCGTTCCAGCGCTTGTTGTAATCAATAACCGGCGCAACGATTGGCTGCTGCTTTTGCCAGTCCGCAGAGGTTGTCGGCATGAAATAATAGCCGCGCGCATCGAAGAAGCTGCGGTCGCCTTGCCCACGCAGGTAAAGCGTCGAGATCACGTCGCGATAATACAACGTGCTGATAGAGCTGGTGCGGATCTTGTAATTGTCGAGATACCAGCGATCCGTGAGCAATGCGCCGTCCCAGCCCCATTTCCAGCGCTCATTGATATGGAACAGGCCGGTGGTCTCGACCGCGCCTCGGAAATCACGGTCGCGCGCCCCATAGGGCGCAGCGTCGAAGGCCTGCGGGTCACGCTGAAAAATGCCGCTCGCACGCACGCTGTAGGAACCATTCATCAGCCGGTGGCGCCACTCAGCCTGCGCTAGAAAGCCCTGGCGCGACAGATAGGTCGGGCTGAGCGTCAGGTCATAATTCGGTGCAAGCTCCCAGAAGTAATTGAGCTGCACGCCTGTACCCAGCGCGGTGTTGTGAATATAGCGCGGCGCGATGAATCCGGATTTGCGCCGCACGGTATTGTCGGGCGACCAGCCATAGGGAATCCACGCAATCGGCACGCCATAAAGTTCAAGCGTGGCGTTGTCGTAATAGACCGTTTTCTCTTCCGCGTTGTGGATAATCTTGGCAGCGCGCACCTGCCAGAAGGGCGGCTTTTCCGGATTGTCCTTGCACGGCTCGCACGCCGTGTAGGTGCCAAGTGCAAAGGTCGTGGTCTGCCCGTCCGTCCGTTCGGCGCGCGGGGATGAGAACCGTACATTCAGCCGCTCGCCACGCACCACGGTCGGCGATTCAAGCCGCAGCGAATCGATAAATCCGTCGCGAAAATTGTCGGTGAGTTCGAGCTTCGTGCTGTAGGTGACCGCGCCATTCTCGTCGGTCATCTTGACGTTGCCTTCGGCGTAGACGCGCTTGCTGGCGCGGTCATAGATCACCTTGTCGGCTTCCAGCACCTTGTTGTCGTAATAGATTTGGGCGTTGCCGTTGGCGTAAACCTTGTTCTTGTCGTTGTCATAGACAAGCTGGTTCGCCTCCACGAGCATCTTCTTTTTTTCTTGGGCGAAGGCAGGGGCAGTCAGAACGGTCGAAGACAGCAGAAGAGCGCTAAGGCCAAGCGCAAGCACGCTCCCGGCGCGCATGGGCCGGAATGGCAAAGCCAGCGTCCTGTGCCGGGCGGCAAGCCCCATCAACCATCCTCCTGGTGTAGCAACACCATTGTGCCAACCAGTGCCGCAACGACGGGTGGGAGCCACGCAGCCGAAACTGCGCTGAGCAAGCCGTTCTTGCCCAGATCCTCTACCAGTTGCTTGAGAACATAAAGCACGAAGCCCGATGCCACGCCACCCAGAACCATACGGGCGACCCCCCCCATTCGGAAAAAACGAAGGGATACGGTTGACGCAATAATAACCATCGCCAGCAGCAGCAAGGGTCTGGCAAGGAGTACCTGATACTGGAGCCGGTACTTGGTGGCATCCAGGCCGGCCCGCTGGGTCCGCTCCACAAGGTCAGGCAACTCCCAGAACGGCACGCTGTTGGCCGGCAGAATCGACTGCCGAATCTGGTCCGAAAGCAGGTTTGTGGCGATCAGGTAGGTGCCGTAAGGTTCTGGCGCGGCGTCCAGCGATATCACCCGCGCCTCATTCAGTTCCCAGTAGCCTTCCACGATCCGGGCCGACTTGGCCTCGACGCGCTCGATGAACTGGCCATCCTGATCAAAGTTGAAGAAGGTGACCTGGCCGAGGTCGCCCCGGCCAGTATCCGCTGACAGCGCCCGGATGATGGACTGGCCATCAATGCTCCGCTGCCGCACCCAGAGGTCGCCCGCCAGCGCCCGGGCACCACGGCCGAACAGGTTGGCCTCCATCTCGGTTGCCTGCTGCTTGAGCTGCGCTGAAACCGGATTGTACACGGTAACCGAAAACACGCCGAGAAGCAGTGCAACAATCATCGGGGGTTGCAGAAACTCCCACACAGAAACGCCCGCCGACCGCATCACCACAAGTTCGAGTTTGCGGGAGAGGCCAAGCATGGTCGCCATCGCGCCAAACAGGATAGCAAACGGCAGGACCTGCTCAGCGACCGCAGGCGTGCGGTAGAGCGTAAGTTGCGCAATGGCCGAGGCGCGGATGCCGGGCACATCGCCTGACCGCCGCATCAGTTCGACGAAATCAATCGTGTAGATCAACGCCAGCACGGTCAGGAACATACCGATAACCATGCGTGTGAAACGCACAGTGAGGTAACGTCCGAGGGTGGCGCCAATCAATGCCAACGGCTGGTCCTCACCCTATGCCCGCATCAGCCGGGACGCGAACGGCAACCGCTGGACTGCGTGCCACATAGCGGTTTGCACGGCCTCGACCACTCCGCCAAAACGGCTCCGGCCTAGGGTATGGCTGTGACGGGCTGCATATAAGGCCAGAAGACAGGCGGCCACTGGCAGGACATAGGCCAGCGGCGCAAAAGCTGCGGAGCGGGTAACGAGCGATGAGACAAGGAAGCCCCCGACGCGCAGCGCGACAACACCGGCAATAGCCGCAGCAATCGCCGCGCCGCGTCCTTGCCGCGTCGTGCGTGGAGCACTCAGTGCCGCATAGGCAATCAGCATGAATGCAATTGGATAAAGTGGCGCAGTCATCCGGTCATGCAATTCGGTGCGATACCGCGCCTGCAAACGCTTGTCTTCCGAGAAGGGAGGGGAAAAGGCTAACTGCCATGTCGATTGTTCGCGTGGCCGATAATAGACTGCATCGCCCTGTCCGGCGAGTTCGCTGAGATCAATGGCGTAGCGTTCAAATACGACAATGGCTGCGTCCTGCTCGCCTGCGCTGAGGCGCTGGACGCTGCCTTTTTCAAGCACAAGAAAACTGCCCTCGTCGCTCGTTACCGTATGTCCTCTCTCAGCGAGATAAACGTTGGTTTTATCCTTGTCGCGCCGGTCCTGCATGAAGACGCCGCGCAGGGTCTGGCCGGAGCGTTCGCGATAATGAAACGTCACGCCGCTCTGCAGATTTGAGAACTGACCTTCCGCCACAACATTTGAGAGGAAATCCGCCTGCACTTTTGTAATCAGGTCGCGGATGGTTTTGAAGCTCGACGGCATGACAACAATTGTCAGCCAGCCCACGGTCAGCATGACCAGCACGCCGAGCACTGCGAGTGGCTTGAGAATGCGGGCAGGGGGCGTGCCCGCCGCGCTCATCACAATGAGTTCGGAATCACTGTTGAGCTTGTTGAGCGTAAAGACAACCGCCCCGAACAGCGCCACAGGCGCAATAACAACGATCAGCGCTGGAATGGTCAGGCCGGTGATCGCCAGGAACATCAGAATCGTTTGACCCTTGGATGTCATCAGATCGAGTTCGCGCAGGGCCTGCGTAACCCAGATGACCGCCGTCAGCACGAAGGTTGCGAGCAGGCAGGCAGAGAACGCCATGCGGAAAACATACCGCTCAATCAGACCAAATCTCAGCAGGTGCCAAGCGCGCTTCACGGTGTCGAAAATTCCTGCGCCACAGCGCGTGCAAAA
>JBOFFO010000101.1:0-12293 GCA_051648665.1 Beijerinckiaceae bacterium
GCGCGCTTCCGCTTTCCGGGCGAAGCGGAATCAGGCACGGTGACCGGCTCATAATCCGAGAGCCATTGCATGCCCGCGCCTAAAAAAACGCCTGCCAAACAAACGTCCACCCTTAAAAGGCCTGCGAAAAAGGCAGCGGCAAAGCCAACGGCGAAAGCGCTGGCCAAACCGGCGGCAACTGAGCCAAAGCCTGATCTCATCCTGCATGATGACGGCAAGGCGCGATGCCGCTGGCCGGGCGTCGATCCATTTTATGTCGCCTATCACGACACAGAGTGGGGCGTGCCGGAAACCAATTCGCGCGCTCTTTTTGAAAAACTTGCGCTCGACGGATTTCAGGCGGGCTTGTCGTGGATCACCATTCTGCGCAAGCGGGATAATTTCCGCAAAGCGTTCGATGGGTTCAACCCGGAGAAAATTGCGCGCTATACGCCGGCAAAGCTGGAAAAGCTGATGGGCGATGCGGGCATCGTGCGCAACCGCATGAAGATCGATGGCATGGTGCCGAGCGCGCGCGCCTTCCTGAAAATCGAGGAACGCGAGGGCTTTTCGCATTTTCTCTGGAAATTTCAGGATGGTCGCACGCGGTTGAACAGTTTCAAATCCATGAAAGAGGTGCCGGCGGAAACGCCGGTGGCGCAGGCGATGTCGAAGGCGTTGAAGCAGGAGGGCTTCACCTTCTGCGGCCCCACCATTGTCTATGCCTTCATGCAGGCGACGGGCTTCGTGAATGATCATCTCACGGGCTGTTTCCGCCATGAAGAATGCAATGCGCTGGCTCGGCGGTAAATGGCAAAGGATGCGATGCGCGCGTGGCAACGCATGCTCTCCGGGCGCAGGCTCGATCTGCTCGATCCGTCCCCGCTCGATGTGGAGATTGCGGATATTGCGCATGGCCTTGCCCGCGTCGCGCGCTGGAACGGGCAGACCGTCGGCGAGCATATATTCTCCGTGGCGCAGCACTCACTGCTCGTGGAAGCGATTGCCGGGGTGTTCAATCCGGATATTTCCAGCCGCTGGCGGCTAACCATTCTGCTGCACGATGCGCCTGAGTATGTCATTGGCGATATTATCTCACCATTCAAGGCCGTGCTTGGCGATGGCTATAAGGGTGTGGAGAGACGTATTCTCACGGCCATTCATCTGCGCTTCGGTCTCCCGCCGGAGCCTGCGAAAGCGCTTCATGCCCTGACCAAGCGTGCTGATGGGGCTGCTGCCTTTCTGGAGGCGACGCGGCTGGCCGGATTTTCGCTGGAAGAAGCGGCGAAATTTTTTGCGCGGCCGGCCGCCCTGCCGCAGAGCGTGTTTGACTATCTCTCGCCGTGGACTGTGGCAGAGGCGGAAGCCCGATTTCTGCAGCGCTTTGGCGCGCTGTTTCCACAAGCGAACTGACTTTACGCACCATATGCATGACCGGATGCGCCCTGATCGCAAGGGTCTGCTGCGTTGCGGTTGTGCTGCGCGCGAGGGTTGCAATGGCCTTTTCATGGACGGAAGGCATTGCCGTGGCAGCTTATCTGGACGGTATCACTGAAAATGCGAGTGTTGCGCATGCGTCCTACTGTTCACTGGCTCTGCGGCCTTTTCCTGTTTCTTGCCGGCGTTCTCGGCCCTGCCAGCGGTCACGGTGCGGAAACACAGCCAACACTACTGACAATCGACCGCAGGGATGGCACGCGGATCGAATTCACGTTGTCAGAACTCGAAAGCCTGCCCGCCAACAGCTATGCGACGCGTACGCCATGGCATGACGGTCTCGTCAAATTTGAAGGCGTTGCATTGAAAGCACTGTTCGACAAAGCGGGTTTAAATTCTGGCGAGATCATCGTCGAAGCACTGAATGGTTACCGCACTATATTTCCAGTGAACGATGCTCAACAATTCCCGGTCATTCTTGCTTACAAGAAAGACGGGCAATATATGTCTCTACGGGACAAAGGGCCGCTCTTTATTATCTATCCTTATGATTCAAGTGCTGCTTTGCAGAATGAGCGTTACTACGCGCGCTCGGCCTGGCAGACGCGGCGATTCGTCGAGCAGTAAGTGTGAAGCGCTTGGCAGCGCCACTTCTGGGCGGACACTGAAATGAACTGGCGCGCGAATCTCCTTCATGGCCGGCTCAGCATTGTCTTGCCGATCATATTGCTCGCTTGCAGCATCGGTCTGGCCATTGTTTTTACGATGCTCAACAGCTTTGATGTCTTGGCGCGCCGGTCACTGCGGGTAGAGCAAGCGGTTTCCGCGGTGCGTGCAATTGCAGAAGTGCATGACATGCGCGCTTCCGCGTTGCGGGCAACGTTTGAGCCATCGCCGCAGACCTATCGCCTGGCGCGGGAAAAATTTGACCTGTTGCACAGCCGTCTCACCGCTTTCGGCACAGGATCTCCTGCCGTCGTTCTGCGTGCATCCCCGCTTGCAGATGAGCAGTTTCAGGTCATCATGCGATCATTGGCCAAGGCTGATGCGCTATTGAACACCATGTCGGTCGGGGCGCCCGTGCCAGAATTTGAAGAGGCCATTGTTGGTCTGGTGCCTCAACTCGAGTTGTTCGGCGCCTTTATGCGTGACCATCTGATCGAGGATTCGCAGAAGCATTCGTCTGAGCTGCGCCAGCTTTTGAATTGGCAGATCACGCTCACGGTTGTGACCTTTGGGTCCGTCATCGTCGCCTTCTTTTTATCGCTTTTTCAAAACCGGCATCTGGAGCGGATCAATGCGCTGATTTCCGAGAGTTCGGAGCGTTATCAGGATCTCGCCAATCATGATGCGCTCACGGGCTTGCCGAACCGCAGGCATATGCAGCACTTGGTTGAAACCATGTGCGCGCAGGGCCGCTATACATTCAATCGCATCGCCGTTGCCTGTCTGGATATCGATCGATTCAAGCAGATCAACGACACGCTGGGGCATTTTGCTGGCGATGAACTGGTGGTCCAGTTTGCTGAACGGCTGAAAGAATCAATTCCACCGGGAATGAGCACGGCTGTGGGACGGCAGGGCGGCGATGAGTTTGTGTTCGCCATGGTCTATGATGAAAATCAGTTTGATAGCCACACATTTTTTACGCAGCTTCAAGGGGTGCTGAGCAGCCAGTATAAGTTGGAAAACCATGCTGTGATGGTCGGTGCCTCAATTGGGTTGACCATAGAGTCGATTGTCGCGGCTGACTGGATCAGGCTGCTGACACAAGCGGATATTGCTCTGAAAAACGCCAAGGAACGCGGTCGAGGCCAACTGGCCGTTTACGAAGATGGCATGGTGGAAGATGTCATTGATCGCCATCAGCTCGAACAGGATTTGTGCTGTGCACTCGATGCCAACCAGTTTGAATTGCATTACCAGCCCATTGTTGCCTTGCATTCGGCCGCCCCTGTCGCGTTTGAGGCGCTGTTGCGCTGGCAGCATCCTGTCCATGGCATGGTCTCTCCGGCGCGATTTATTCCGATTGCTGAGGAGACAGGCCTGATCGTTGACATTGGCGCGTGGGTCATCCGGCAAGCCTGCCGCACTGCGGCCACGCTGCCGGCAGACATCCGGATATCGGTGAATATTTCGGCAGTACAGATGCTGCGGTCCAATGTGGCGGAAACGATCCGCGCCGCCTTGGCCGAGCATAAGTTGCCGGGGCGCAGGCTGGTCGTCGAACTGACAGAATCTGTCATGCTCAACAACGAGCAACGCTTTGCGGAAATGTTCGCGGAATTGAAAAACCTTGGCGTCGGACTGGCGCTCGATGATTTTGGCACCGGCTTTTCCTCGATGTCCTATCTGCGCCGCTACAAGTTTGAGCGGCTCAAGGTCGATCGGTCCTTCGTTGCCGATGTGGAGCGCAATTCGGAGGCGCGGCTGCTGGTCAAATACATGATCGATCTGGGCCGTGCGCTGGCGATGTCGGTGATTGCAGAGGGTGTCGAAACAGCCGGGCAGGCGCTGTTGCTGACAGCGGATGGCTGCGATGCCGCGCAAGGGTATTATTTTGCGCGGCCGCAACCGATCAGAACCTTTTACAAGGGCGGTCAATGGGCCAGTGAATTGCCCGGCGCACATGCTGGCTCAGATGCGGTGGTATCCGCGCCTCACAAGGCCGTGGCCTGAGGAACGGGACTTAGGGGCCGCGCGTCAACCCCATCATCACATCAGTCCGGGAGGGAAAAACTGGAGCGGGCGAAGGGATTCGAACCCTCGACCCCAACCTTGGCAAGGTTGTGCTCTACCCCTGAGCTACACCCGCATCCGTTTCTCAACCGGCTTGACCGGCAGCGGCGGGTCTATGCCCCAATCCGGGCGGCGATGCAACGGCAAAAGTTCGGGTCAACTGGACCGGTTTCCACGGTCATGCCGGACTGCCTCCGCACGCCCTGCCGTTGCGCAGGCCGGCCGGGATAGCTACAGCCGCTTTCGCATTTCCGTCTTTTCATCCAGCTTGATCCTATGCCTGTCTCAGAAACTGAACTGTTTGCTGCTCTGGAGCGGCTTGGCATTCACACCGTGACGGAGGAGCATCCGGCGGTTTTCACGGTCGAAGAGGGCGACCGGCTGTTTGGCAAACGGCCTGATGGGCACACGAAGAATCTGTTTGTGAAGGACAAGAAGGGCCGGTTCTTCCTGATTACGGCCCGGCAGCATGCGAAAATCGACCTGAAGCGGGTGCATGAGGCCATCGGTGCGTCGGGCCGGGTGTCGTTCGGATCGGCGGATCAGCTCATGGCCTTGCTTGGGGTCGAGCCGGGCTCAGTGACGGCCTTCGCGGTCATCAACGACATGGCCGGTATGGTCTCGATGGTGCTCGATGCGGGGCTGATGGCGTGCCAGACGATCTATGGCCATCCCCTGCGCAACACGGCCACCACGGCCATCGCACGCGACGATCTGGTGCGCTTCCTGCAATCCACGGGACATGACCCGCTTGTGGTTACCTTGCCGGAGCCAGAAGCCAAGGCGGCGGAGTAGGCATGTCAGGCATGAATTTGCTATTGCCGCACCACAAACCCATATAGGTTTTCACAATCATCCCAAGCCGCGAACCGCCGGTTTCTTGCGCCGGGTCCGCAGGCTGACCAGACACTTTGCCGGGGTTCTCGATGTCGTCCGATTCCGCCAAATTCGGCCAGGGCTTTTCCCAGGGCTACAGCCAAACCTATGGACAGGCGCAGGTGCGCCCGGCGCCAGCCGCAATGCCCGCTATGACAACTGCCGGGACAGGAGCGCCAGTCAGCGGTCAGGCGGATGATCTGATTAGGGATGTCACAACCGCGTCCTTCCGTGCCGATGTCATTTCGGAATCCATGAAGCAGCCCGTGCTGGTCGATTTCTGGGCGCCATGGTGTGGGCCGTGCAAGCAACTCGCGCCGGTGCTGGAAAAAGCCGTCAAGGCGGCGGGCGGCAAGGTGAAGCTGGTCAAGATGAATATTGACGAGCATCCGCAGATCGCCGGGCAACTCGGCATCCAGTCCATTCCCGCCGTGATCGCCTTCAGCAAGGGTCAACCGGTCGATGGCTTTGTCGGCGCGGTCGCGGAAGGCGAGATCAAGAAGGTGATCGAGCGGCTCGCCGGCCCGGTTGGGCCGTCGCCGGTGGAGGAAATGATTGCGGCGGCGGCGCAGGCCGTGGAAGCGGGCGATGCGGCCAGCGCCGCAGAACTCTATGGGGCGGTGCTCGCGCATGAGCCTGAGAATGTTGCGGCCATCGCCGGCATGGCGAAGCTGCAACTCGATATGGGGGCGCTGGAACAGGCGCAGCGCATTCTCGATACAGTGCCGGCGGCCAAGGCCAATGATCCGGCGGTCGCGGCTGTGCGCGCCGCCATCGACATTGCGGAGCAGGCCAGCGCCGTTGGCGACCTCGGCGATTTGGTGAAGGCTGTCGAGGCCGATCCGAAAAACCATCAGGCCCGGATTGATCTGGCGGTGGCGCTGAATGCGCGCGGCAAGCGCGAGGAAGCCATCGACCAGCTCGTTGCGTCCATCAAGGCTGACCGGAAATGGAATGAGGAAGCGGCGCGCAAGCAGCTTCTGCAATTTTTCGAAGCCTGGGGGCCGATGGACGAGATGTCGATTCTGGGCCGGCGCAAATTGTCCGGCGTGCTGTTCTCGTGAGCGAATTTGAACCCGACGATGACGATGCCGATGAAGAGGAATTCTTCGCCATGGGCATGAATGCGGTTTATGACGGCCCACAGGATTGTCCGGAAACCATTCCTCTGTTTCCCCTGCCCGGCGCGTTGCTGCTGCCGCGCGGGCAGATGCCGCTGAATGTTTTCGAGCCGCGCTATCTGGCGATGGTTGATGCCGCCATTCGCGGCGACAGAATTATCGGCATGATTCAACCGCGCGTGGATCAGCCGGGCGACGAGAAAAAGCCGGCGCTTTATGACATCGGCTGCATCGGCCGCATCACGCAATTCGCCGAAACCGGCGATGGCCGCATGATCATCACGCTCACCGGCATTTCCCGCTTCCGGCTTGCCGAGGAGTTGCTGACGGTGACGCCGTTCCGGCAGGCGCGGGTTGAATATACCGATTTCAAGGATGATTTCGTGCCGCGCGCCGGCGAAGAGGATGTGGACCGCAAAGGCGTGCTCGATGCGCTGACGCAGTTCGTCGAAGCCAACAATCTGGAATTCGACTGGGATGGCGTGAATGAGGCGCCGAACGAGGCGCTGGTCAATGCGTTGTCGATGATGAGTCCTTACGGCGTAAAGGAAAAACAGGCGCTGCTGGAAGCAAAAACGCTGAAGGACAGGGCCGAAGTTCTCGTTGCCGTCACTGAATATGAGCTGGCGCGCAAAAATGCCGGACCGGATCATCCGCTGAATTAAATTCAGCCCCTGAATTACTGGTGTGGCGCGCTGGCGCCCATCGCAGCCTCAAGGATTGACAGGCATGACCGCTGAACAGCCGGCACAAACGCAGGCCCACCGCATTGATCCCAAGCTCCTGGAAATTCTGGTCTGCCCGGTGACCAAGGGCACGCTCGATTATGATGCGGCGAAACAGGAATTGATTTCGCGCGCGGCCAAGCTCGCCTATCCGATCCGCGACGGCATTCCCATCATGTTGCCGGAAGAGGCGCGGAAAATCGAGGATTGAGCGCGCCGGTTATCGTAGCCGCCACAATCGGGGCGCATACCAGTCGCCACGCACCGGCGCATCGATCGCCCATGAGGACGACGCGCGCGGGTAGGCGCGCTCCATGACAATGCCGGTATCGTAAAGCGGTGCGCGTTTGCGGCTGGCGTAGATTTTTTTCTTGGCGCGTTTTTCCGCATAGACGCGGCCATCATCGGGCGCATTGCCGGAAATTGCAATGCGCGCGCCGGACTGCTTCACCATCGCAAAAAGTTTCGCGGCGTTGCCCGGCGCCAGCCGGATGCAACCATGCGAGGCGGGCGCTCCGAGACGGCGCACCGCATTGGTGCCGTGAATGGCGTAGCCGCCACGAAAGAAAATCGCATTCGGCATCGGAGCGTTGTCATATTTGCGGGAGAAATAGACTTTCGCCAAACGTTTGGCGGAATAAACGCCGGTGGGTGTGCGATAGCCTTCCCGTCCTGATGAAATCGCCCAGCGGTGGGTCTCTCCATCCGGGCTGCGGACATGCATGGTCTGCGACGACAGGTCGATGCGGACATCGACACGGGCCTGTGCCGCCATCGGCGCGGTCACCATTGCAAGGATCAAACCCAGAAAAACAGACAGGCGGCGCATGGCCAGAACTCCACGGTGATAAGCAAGGCTGCGGCTTCAAGGCCGCTTGGTTTGTCTTATCCTGCGTCAGCCGGTTGCCTTTTCCTAGGGTAGCCTGCCGTTAAGGTTGCGGCGCCATTTGTCGCGCTTGGCAGGCTGAGGCCCGCGTTTAGCCTTGCAGGTCGCGCGGGGCAGGGCGTTCGCCTGCCGCTTCGCGCATAAAAAAGCGCTTCATAGCCGGCAAACGGTCGACAATGCCAAGACCGAGATCGCGGGCCAGCCGCAGCGGCAGCCAGTCGTTCGAGAACAGGCGGTTCAGCGTGTCCATGCTGAAGCCCATGGACACGGTCTCGAAGCGCCGATCCGTTTCATAGGCGGCGAGATGGGCGGGATCGGCCAGATCAAGGCCGAGCCGGGCCGCTTCGCCAACGCGGCGGGCCAGAGCTTCGGCATCCTTCAGGCCAAGGTTCAGCCCCTGCCCTGCGATCGGGTGGACGACATGGGCGGCATCGCCAATCAGCACCAATCGTTCGCCGGCAAAGCGGCGGCTGATCTGGAAGCGCAAGGGGTAGCCTCGCAGCTTTGTGATAAAGGTCAACGTGCCGAGATGGGCGCCGAATCGCTGCTCCAGTTCGCGCAACTGGTCCTCTTCATCCATGTCGAGGATGAGTTCCGCATCTGCTTTCGATTCATTCCAGACGATGGAGCTGCGCCTGCCGGTCATGGGCAGGATGGCGAAGGGGCCGGGGGGCAGGAAATGCTGCCACGCCTTGCCTTCATGATCATGGTCATGGCCGACCAGAGCCACAAGCCCGGTCTGATCGTAATCCCAGCCCACTGTGCCAATCCCGGCAAGTTCACGGCAGCGGGATTTTGCCCCATCCGCCGCCACCAGCAGTGCCGCGCGCAGGGTCTGGCCGGATTTCAAGGTGATGGACACGCCAGCCCGGTCAGCCGTGAAGGTATCTATCGCATCCTGCCGCGTGATGATGCCTGCGGCTTTCGCGGCCTCGCGCGCCAGCGTGACGAGCTGGCCCTCATCGAGCAGGTGCGCCAGCGGCGCATCGGCCTCATCGCGGTTGAAATTCAGGTAGGGCTGGCGGACCGGGTCATGCAGATGGCTGTCGGTGATCACCATGGCGTTGACGGTCTGGGCATCGGCCTCGATCTGACTCCACAGGCCGAGATGCTGGAGGAAATGCCGCCCGGCCGCAGCGACCGCATAGGCGCGGACCGTCGGGGCGACATGGGGCGGGGCCGGGTCGCAGATGATGATCCGGGCATCCCCGCCCAGCTCCTGATGCAGTGCCAGGGCGCAGGTCAGGCCAACCAGGCCGCCGCCAGCGATGACAATATCGGTGGTTTCCCGATCGGGCGTGTCAGCGGTGTGGGCTGGATTGGTCTGCATGGTCATCTGTTCACATTCCGGGGTTGCCGTGGCGGCGCTTGACCCGCCGCGCCGCGCCGGTCCACATCCATCGCAACCGCAGGGAAGCCATCATGACCCATCCGTCGCCGCTGGATTTGCAGGGCATCATCGGCCTTGAGCGGCTGGAGCACAATCTGTTTCGTGGTCGCAGCCCGCAGACGGGCTTTTTCAGGGTGTTCGGCGGGCAGGTTATCGCGCAGGCGCTGATGGCGGCGTGCCAGACTGTCGAGGGCCGCCTGCCCCATTCGCTGCACGCCTATTTCATTCTCGGCGGTGATCCGGCCGCACCCATCATCTATGACGTGGACCGTATCCGCGACGGGCGCAGTTTCGCCACGCGGCGGGTTGTTGCGATCCAGCACGGGCAAGCGATCTTTTCGCTGGCTGTATCCTTCCATAATGATGAATCGGGTTATGCGCATCACGCGCCGATGCCGGATGTGCCGCCGCCCGAGGATCTGCCGGACCCCAAGGCGATGGTGGCGCAACTCGCGGGCAAAATCCCCGAGCCGCTGCGCCGCTATATCGAGCGGGATCGCGCCATTGATCTGCGTCCGGTCGATTACAGCCGCTATTTCGGCGGCGCGACCGAAGGCAACGCCTTCCATATCTGGATCCGGGCGCGGGCCGATTTGCCGGACAACGAGATTTTTCACCGCTGCGTGCTGGCTTACGCATCCGACATGACATTGCTCGATGCGGCGCTGGTGCCGCACCGGACGACGTTGTTCAATGATGCAATTCAGGCCGCGAGCCTCGATCACTCGCTCTGGTTCCACCAGCCAGTGCGGGCGGATGAGTGGCTGCTCTATACTCAGAAAAGCCCCTTCGCCGGCGGTGGGCGCGGGCTTGCCTTTGGCGGCCTTTACCGGCGCGACGGCACGCTTGTGGCGTCCGTGGCGCAGGAAGGGCTGATCCGGCCCAAAACGCCGAAGACGGTGTAATCCCGGCGGCGCGCATTCGGGCAGTCTGCCTGTTTTGCAGGCAATTTTACGCTGCCGCTGCGCAAGATTTGCGCGTTGTGTCAGGCGAGATGCCGGAACGTGCGCGTATTGCCTGCAAAATCACCGCCCCCGCACTTGGCATGGCGCTTGAATAGGCACCCGGCAAAACGGGGCAATTCCCACGGGGGCTATTACAGTGAATGGGTTTTCAGGGCCGGCTTGCCGGTTGCGTTTGCGCGCGGGAACGGTGGCGGCTGTGGGGCTATTGATCACCGGAAGCGGTGCACTGGCGCAGACGTCAACACCGAAAATTGACGGCGCCGACACCGGCTTCATGATTATCGCCACCGCTTTCGTGTTGATGATGACATTGCCGGGCCTTGCCCTGTTTTATGCCGGGATGGTGCGCAAGAAGAATGTGCTGGCGACGCTGGCGCAGAGCGTGGCCGCACTCGCCGTGGTGTCTCTCCTTTGGGTGATCGCCGGATATTCCCTGAGTTTTTCCGGCGATGGAAAATGGCTTGGCGATTTCAGCCGCGTGTTTCTCGGCGGCATGGGCATGGAAACGGTCAATCCCTTGGCCAAGACGATTCCGGAATCGCTGTTCATGCTGTTTCAGATGACCTTTGCCGTGATCACTTGTGCGCTGGTGGGCGGCGCGGTGGCGGACCGCATGCGCTTCTCCGCCTTTTTGCTGTTCTGCGTGCTGTGGCTGTTCGTTGTTTATGTGCCGTCGGCCCATTGGGTCTGGGGCGGCGGTTTTCTCGGCGCGATGGGTGTGCTGGATTTCGCCGGCGGCCTCGTGGTTCATATCAATGCCGGTGTCGCCGGTCTGGTCGCCGCTTATGTGCTTGGCCCGCGCATCGGCTATGGCAAGGAAAATCTCGCACCGTTCGATTTGTCCATGGCCGTAGTCGGCACGGGCCTGCTGTGGGTTGGCTGGTTCGGATTCAATGGCGGCTCGGCGCTGGGGGCGAATTCGCGCGCTGTCATGGCGATCGTCTGCACCCATCTGGCGGCATGCGCCGGGGCGCTGGTCTGGGCGGGGCTGGAATGGGCGGAGCGCGGCAAACCTTCCGTGCTCGGCATGATCTCCGGCGCGATTGCGGGACTGGGAACGATTACGGGCGCATCCGGCTTCGTGCTGCCGTGGCAGGCGGTGCTGATCGGCCTTGCGGCCGGCGGCGTCTGCTACTGGGCGAGCATCAAGCTGAAGCAGAAATTGAAATATGATGATTCACTCGATGTCTTCGGCGTGCATGGTGTCGGCGGCATTCTCGGCACCTTGCTCGCGGGTGTGTTCGCCACCGGTGTTGTGTCGGCTACGCCGGAAGCGCCGGAGGGCTTGCGCGGGCTGATCGATGGCAATGCGATGCAAGTGGTGACACAGGCCATCGGCGTTGCCGTCACCGTCATCTGGTGCGTGATCGGCACATGGGTTGTGCTGAAAATCATCGACGCCACGGTTGGCCTGCGCGTCACCACCGACGAGGAACGCGAAGGCCTCGATCTGGCGCTGCATGGCGAAAGCCTGCACCAGTAATCGCGGGCCGAATAGATGCAGTGTCATGATCCGGGCGGTAACGCCCGGATTTTTCTTGTGTGCCTGCGGAATGAGCCACAATGCCCGGCTTGCATAATTTTTGAGCAGAAATTGGGCGAAATTTGCGAAATTCGACCCCGGTGGCGGGGCTGTGGCTGGCACGCGGCTTGATTGGCTGGGTCCGGAGGCCGCGCGTTCAGTGCCGGCGCAGAATGGAGTCCAGTCATGAAGATCGTGATGGCGATCATCAAACCCTTCAAGCTCGATGAGGTGCGCGATGCGCTCACCGGCATCGGCATTCACGGTCTCACGGTCACAGAGGTGAAGGGCTACGGCCGGCAGAAGGGCCATACTGAAATTTACCGCGGCGCTGAATATGCCGTGAGTTTCCTGCCGAAATTGAAAATCGAAATGGCGGTCAAGAGCGACGAGGTGGATCGCGTCATCGAGGCTGTCGGCAGCGCAGCGCGCACCGGACAGATCGGCGACGGCAAAATTTTCGTCCTGCCGCTGGAGCGCGCGGTCCGTATCCGCACCGGCGAAACCGATGGCGATGCGCTGTGATCAGCGCGAACCCATTCCCATTGCATTTTTCTTTCCGGAGTTCGTGATGACAATCTCTCCTCTTCTCAAGCGCGCCATGCTGCCGGTCTTGCCCTTGCTGGCGCTGTCCTCATCGGCAATGGCTGCTG
>JBOFFO010000102.1:0-1781 GCA_051648665.1 Beijerinckiaceae bacterium
GGCGAAATTATAGAGCGTCGCGATGAAGGCGTGGTCCTGCGGAATGTCGATGTGCGGGACGGAGGCCTTGAAGAAGGAGAGCTGGAAATCCTTCATCTCCTCCCAGTTGATCACCTCGGTATAGAGATCGAGGCCGAGCTTCTCGACCATCACCTCGATGTTGTGGACGGCGACGCGGGAGTTCCAGCCGCCATCGACGTGGAAGATCAGCGGCCGCAGGCCCAGTTCCTTCACCGCCAGATGCAGCATGTAGGAGCTGTCGAGCCCGCCGCTCATGCCGAGGATGCTGTCGAACTCCTTGCCCTCGCCTTCCTTCTTGATCTTGTTGGCGATGACCTCGAGCTCGGCCCGGCCGCGCGCATCGGGGTGCCAGTTCTTCTTCACATTGTCATGGAAGTCGCGGCAATGGTCGCAGACGCCCTGCGCATCGAACTGGATGACGGAGTCCGAGGTGTCCATCACGCAGCTTGTACAGATCTGGTAGGGGCGTCTGGTCATGGTTACCGCTCTTGAGTGGCCCCGGAGCTATTGAATCGGCATCGGGATAGCAAGACCAAATCCGCAGCCGCCCGGCGGAATGAGAACATATAAAGAACATTATCCGACTTACCGATGGTTTGACAGAGGGGCGTGATGCGGCCTATCGCCGGGATCATTCAGCGGAGGCTTGGCCTTGTCCCTATTTCCGGCCCGCGCGGCTTCTCTCGCAGGCGCTTCCGCTGTGTCGGGCTCGGCAGCGTGGCCGGCTGGGGTGATTGTCAGCTTTCTTGTGATTGCCGGGCTGATGGTGATGAGCGGGCCGCAGGGGCTGACATGGCTTGTCACAATTCTGGCTATGTTTTGCATAGTCGCCCTGCCGCGCTCCATCGCCTTTGCCTGGCGCGCGCCGGCCGGACCGGATGTGCAGCTGTTCTTCATGTGTCTGGCGTTGTTTCTGATCTGGCTGCTGTTCCGCACTTTGACGGCCATCAATTTTAATGATGCTCTGTTTGGCACCGGCACCTTTCTGTTCTCCTTCACGAGCGCCTTTGTGGCCTGCATGCTGGTGCTAGGATACACGCCGGTCGGGCGCTGGCGTTGGGGTTATTTTCCGGTCGCCAACATCGGGCTGGCGCTTCTGCTCGTAGCGATCCTGTTGGTGGTGATGTACATGCTCACGGTGCGTGCGCCAACGATGCGCCACCAGAATCTTTATCATTACAATCGTGGCGCTGTGTATGTGACGTTGCTGCTGCCGCTGAGCTGGTATGCGATCGGCCGTTTCGGCTGGCCGGCGCGGCGCATTCTCGCCGCGCGGCTCGCGATGGCGGCGGTCGTGGCGGCCTGCGCCAGTTTCTCGGAAAGCGAATCGGCCAAGCTCATGATGGTGGTCATGCAGCTCGTGCATGCGTTGCTGGTCTGGTGCCCGCGCTTTGGCCGGGCCTTCGTCATGACAGGGCTTTTTCTGGCGACGCTGGCCGGCCCCTTTCTTGTCAATGCGACATTTGATTTTATTCGCGCGACTCCGATGCTCTGGGAGTTCCGCCCCGGCACTTTCGCGGAACGGGTGCTGGTTTGGCAATCCCATTTTGAAATGATTATGCAGGCACCGATTATTGGCAATGGCATCGAATTTTATCGCACCTTCGGCAGTCTTCATCCGATCACAAAAACGGCTTTCACTCACATCCATGCCCATTCCTATCTCGTGCAGGTGTGGCTCGATCTCGGGTTTGTCGGTGCTGTGCTTCTGGCTGTCGCGCTGCTGGCTGGAATTCGACTGATGAAGCGCCTCCCGCCGG
>JBOFFO010000103.1:0-3961 GCA_051648665.1 Beijerinckiaceae bacterium
ACATCCGCCGGCCAATATTTCCAGCGCGGGTTCTTCGCATCGGGAAAGCCGCAGCCGGTAACGTAATTGTTCAGCGCATCGACCCAGACATACATGATGTGCTTGTCATTGCCGGGAACCGGAATCCCCCAGGTGAAGGTGGTGCGGCTGATCGACAGATCCTGCAAGCCCCCCTTCACGAAGCTCGTGATCTCGTTCAGCCGCTCGCGCGGAGCAATGAAATCCGGATTGTCAGCGTAATGCTTGAGCAGAATATCCTGATATTTCGTCAGGCGGAAAAAATAGCTTTCTTCCTCCACCCATTCCACCGGCGTGCCCTGCCCGCCCAGACGCACGCCGTCGGGCTGCACCGTGGTTTCGCTCTCTGCATAGAACGCTTCATCGCGCACGGAATACCAGCCGGCATACTTGTTGAGATAAATATCGCCATTGGCCTCCATCCGCTTCCACAATTCCTGTGTGGAGACGGTATGCGCTGCTTCTGTGGTGCGAATGAAACGGTCGTAGGAAATATTGAGTGCGTCCGCCATCTGGTGGAACAGCGCGGCAAGGCCATCGACATAGTCCTTCGGCGAGACGCCCTTGGCTTCGGCAGCGCGCTGCACCTTCTGGCCATGCTCGTCTGTGCCAGTCTGGAAATAGACATCGTAGCCGTCGAGGCGCTTGAAGCGCGCAATCGCATCGGTCGCCATCACCTCATAGGCGTGGCCGATATGCGGCGGCCCGTTAGGGTAGGAGATCGCCGTGGTGATGTAGAACTTTTCTTTACTGCTCATAATTGCTGGCTGCTCATGTGCTGACCGTGCATCGGCGAAAACCTGATCCGGGCGGGACTCAGGCGGCGTCGAGCCGTCTCATCGCCTCAGCCATATCGGAAAAGAAGCCGAGAATGAAAGGCCGCCGGTCGAGATTATAGGCATCGAGCGTTCCGATGCTGCGGCCCAGACCATCCCAGATGTCCGCCAGCGGTGCGACAGCGCGCGCGCGCATGCCGTTCCGCCCGGCCCGCGCTGCCAGCGTATCAGCCAGCCAATCCCGTACGGCCTGCTCAAACTCCGCAAAGGCATCGTCAGCCGCCCGGCCCGCGACCGCGTCCGCCAAGGCCATGATGGCAGGCAGATCATGGTCGGGAAGCCGGTCGAGCAGGCTGCGAGTCATCGCGCCGATGCCGGCCAGTTCGTCATCGAGCAGCATCAGCGCCCGGCGGGCCGATCCCTTGGCCGCTTCAATGGCGCGCGCCACGGCCTCGCGCCCGGCATCAGGCGCTGCAGTCGAAATAACCGCGCGCAAATCGGCGTCGGACAGGGGTGATAGAGGCAGCATCCGGCTGCGCGAACGAATTGTCGGCAACAGCCGTCCCGGCTGGTGCGCCACAATCAGGAACAGCGTGCGCGCCGGCGGTTCTTCCAGCGTCTTGAGCAGTGCGTTGGCGGAATTTCGGTTCCAGTCATCGGCGGCATCGACGATGCAGACGCGCCAGCCGCCCTCGCCCGATGTGCGCATCAGCCGATGGATCACATCAATCGTGTCATCGACCACAATCTGCGTGCGGAGCTTCCGGCTCTTGTCGTCAAGGCTGCGGCGCAGGATCATCAGGTCCGCATGGCCTTGCGCGACAACACGGGTAAAGGCCGGGTGATCAACCGGCACTGACAAATCCTCGGCGCGCGCCGCCAGTTCCGGGCGCGGATGCGCGAACAGGAATTTTGCAATCCGGTACGCGAGCGTTGCCTTGCCGATGCCCTCCGGCCCCGCAATGATCCAGGCGTGGTGCAGACGCCCGCTGCGATAGGCGTCGAGAAACTGCTGTTCAGCCTGGCGATGGCCAAAGAGCTGCGCCGCCTCGCGCGGGTGTGGAAATTCTTCAAGCTGGTCAGCGAGACTATCCTTGCTCATGGCAACATCTCGCGCAGGCGCGCTTCAACGGCACGCCTCACATCCCCTGCAACTCTATCCGCAGGACGATCGGCATCAATCAGCACGCACCGCCCCGGTTCCGCCTGCGCCAGATCGCGAAAAGCGTCGCGGATGCGGCTGTGAAAGGCGAGCGACTCGGCTTCGTAGCGGTCAGCGCGCGCCGCTTCGCCACGCCGCGCCTGTGCCCGCGCCAGACCCGTTGCGGCAGGCACATCCAGAATAATCGTCAGGTCCGGCTTGCAGCCATCGATGGCGACGGACTCAATCGCGCGGATGGTGTTCGCGTCAACTGCACCGGCAACGCCCTGATAGACGCGGGTTGAATCGGCGAAACGGTCGCACAACACCCAGCGCCCGCTTTTCAATGCAGGCGCGATGGTGGTGCGGACATGGTCGAGGCGTGCAGCGGAAAAGAGAAAGGTTTCGGCCAGTACACCCAAGTCCTTGCCACCGCCGCTGAGCAGGAAGGTGCGGATTTTTTCTGCATCCGGAGAGCCGCCCGGCTCGCGCGTCAGGGTCACGGCGATTCCGCGCGCCTGCAAAGCGTCCGCGAGGGCGCGGATCTGCGTGGATTTACCGCTGCCTTCGCCGCCCTCGAAGGTGATGAACCGGCCTCTCCCGCTTGCCGTGTTCACGAGCCAGCCTTCGTTCCCAGCGCCTTGCGCACAAGGCCAAGGCCATACTCCTTCGCGGCATCGACGGCGCGGCGGGTGATGCTGCCTACGGGTACATCATGCGCCGCGTAGAGCGGCACATCCAGCGCCTGCGTATCGCCACGCTGCACCCGCAACCGCGCCACCTCCTGCCCCTGTGCGACCGGCGGGATCAGTGGCCCCTTGTACACGATGCGGGCTGTAACGCGCTCCGCCGTGCCGCGCGGCACGAACATCGCGACCGGGACTTTCGCCACCAGATCGACCGTCGCCGTTTCACCGCCAAACACCTGCGCTTCGCCGATCACGGCGTCAGCGGAAAACAGGCGGCGGTTGTCAAAGGCGCGAAATCCCCAGTCGAGCAATTTGCGCGCTTCGGTCGCGCGGTCACGGGCATTTTTCAGACCGTTCACCACAACAATCAGACGCTGGTTATTCTGCACTGCCGAGCCGACAAGGCCGAAGCCGGATTCGCCGATATTCCCGGTTTTCAGCCCATCGGCGCCAATGCCCATATCGAGCAGCGGATTGCGGTTTACCTGCCGCACCTTGTTCCAGCTAAATTCGCGCAGGCCGAACACCGCATACTGGTTCGGATATTTTTTAATGAGGTGGTTGGCGATGACCGCCAGTTCACGCGCGGTCGACACCTGTTCGGGATCAGAGAAACCGGTCGCGTTGCGAAATATGCTTTTCGTCAGGCCCAGCTCGCGCGCCCGGGCTGTCATCATGCCGGCAAAATTGGCTTCCGATCCGGCAATGCCTTCGGCCAACACAATCGCGGCATCGTTCCCGGACAGCACGATCAGGCCAGGAATGAGATCACTGACCTTGATGCGGCTGTTGAGCGCGGCGAACATGGTCGAGCCGCCGGACGGTGCACCGCCCTTGCGCCAGGCATTTTCTGACACGACAAATTCCGTGTCGGGCGTCACCCGTCCCTTTGCCATTTCATCGAACAGCACAAGCGCGGTCATCAGCTTGGCCATGCTGGCTGGCGGGGTCGGCTCGTCGGCAGCCTTCTCGAACAGCACGGCGCCGGTTTCGCTGTCCATCAGGATCGCGGTTGGCGCCGCCGTCTCGAAGCGTTGCGCACGCGCTGGCATTACCGCGAAAAAGAATGCGGCGGCAGCAACTGCCAACAGGCGACGGCAATTCAGGGCGATCATCGGGTTCCGGACCGGGGAAGCGGCGGCGCGACCATGACCGCGCGGGCGCAGGAAATCAATCCGGCGTTTATGCTGCGGAAATAATCGCCGTTACGGCGCGGTCCGCAGCGCCTTCAGCCCTTGCGGTTTGAGCTTCGACCATGGATCCGATGTGTCGAGCCGGGATGCACTGCGCTCTGGTTCGGCAAAAAACAGCTGGGCCACGACAGTGCCCGCCGGGCG
>JBOFFO010000104.1:0-3639 GCA_051648665.1 Beijerinckiaceae bacterium
GCGGATTGATCATCGCATGCCATGATGTCGGTGAGGCAGCCGGATGCCTTATCGTTGGAAGCAGCCTCCAGCGCACCCTTGACCATGCTGTACCAGACACCGGGCTTCGCCGGATTTTTCGCAGCCCCGCAAATGACAAGGCCATTCTCCGCGCGTGTCATCGCCACATAAAGCTGACGGCGATATTCGTCATCACGCTCCTGCGCTTCTTCCGCCCGTGCGCTGGCGAGAAAATCCGGTTGTGGCTTTCCCGGAGGCGCCCAGATTGGCAATATCTCACCGCGTGCGGATTTCAACATCACAAGCTGGCGGTTCTTGCGCCCATCCGGCTTCGACATTGTATCTGGCAAAATAACAATAGGTGCTTCCAGCCCTTTGGCCGCATGCACGGTCATCACGCGGACTTCGTTCAGTTCTTGTGCAAAGTCGCGTTTGATTTCAATGTCCGCCGATTCAAAATCCATCAGGAAGGCCGCCAGTGAAGCAGCATTGCTTCGTTCAAAAGTTTGCGCGCGACGCAAAAATTCATTGATGGCATCATTGGCTTCGCTGCCGAGCCGCCCAAGCAGGGCGCGCCGCCCGCCATCGGCCTCCAGCACCCGCGCATAAAAAGCAAACGGGCCGCTGCGCAGGGCCAGCGCGCGCCAGGCATGAAATTTTTCACGCGCCGCTTGGCGGGCGGGATGATCCACATATTCAAGAAATGCATCCAGCAACGGGCCCGGGCGTTGCGGCGCAAAGGTCAGCAAATCCGCGTCACTGAAATTAAAAAAGGGGCTCTTGAGCAAGGTCGCCAATGCCAGATCATCATACGGCATCACACAGGTGCGGCCGAGTACGCGCAAATCCTTGACGGCGATGTGCGCGCCAAGTTTCAGGCGGTCAGCGCCCGCCACCGGAATGCCAGCCATTTTCAGCGCCTTGATCGTTTCCTCAAACAAGGGTCCGCGCTGGCGCACGAGGATCATGATATCGCCGGGCCGCACAGGCCGCCCGTTCGGATCGCCATGGCGCAGCCAGTATAATATCTGACTGGCGATGCGGTTTGTTAATTGCGTAACAGGTGCAATGCTTTCACCTGCCTCAGCATCAGGCGCCCAAGCATCGTCAGGCTCCGGCGCATTTTTTCCGATCATTTGCGGCCAGAGATCGACAAAGCCTGCGCGATCAAGATTGAGCGCCGTGTGTGTACCGACGCGATTGTTGCCATCGAACGACAGGCCTTGGCCCTGACCGGCATGACCGAAGGTCTTATCCACTACACTCAGAATTTCCGGTGTGGACCGAAACGAGAGATCAAGACTGACCGGCTGCAAGGTGCGGCCGACAGCGCTATGGCGGCGGGCCAGTGCGCGGCGCATTTCGCCAAAGGCTCTGGGTGCAGCGCCCTGAAAGCCGTAGATCGACTGTTTTTCATCGCCGACCGCAAAGATGGTGCGCGTTTTCTCATGAGCCGTCGCGCCGGTCGTAAATTCTTCCGCCAGCTTGCTGATAATGTCCCACTGCGCAGGGCTGGTATCCTGCGCTTCATCGACGAGGATGTGCGCCAGTCCATGATCAAGTTTGTAGAGAATCCACGGGCCAATATCGGGCCTGTTCAGGAGATCGCGTGTCTTGCTGATGAGATCATCGAAATCCAGCGCGCCCCGTTCGGCGCGCTTGGCGGCGTGACGGCGCAAAACGCCGCTCATAAATTGCCGCATGGCGGCAGAGCGCGCCAGGGCGGCATGCGCCGTGAGTTGCTTGTCCACTTCAAGAAACAGGGCGCACAGGGAATCGAGAACTGCGCAGGCCTCAGGCTCTGCCTTGCGCACGCCCGCATACATAACGCTGTTCAACTCCTTTACTTTACTATCCTTGCCGAGAAACCATTCGCGGCATGCCTCATGCCGTCTCACCGCAGCGCGTCCATGAGCTGCCCGGATCATCTCAATTTTCTCGGGTGCACTTTTTGCCTTCTCGCGCTTCAAGGCTTCCAGAATTTTCGCCACCGGACCTTGCCAGAAGGGATGATGGCCAAATTGCAAACGGGTGGAATCGGGGTCGGCCGGCGCAGCAATACCGAACTGCGCCAGCGCATCTTGGGTATCCCCTGTGGGGAAATTCAGAAGCACATCCTTGTGTTTCAGCGCTTCCTGCATGAGCGCATCCAGACCTTCCAGCGTCGTGTCGCTGGCGATCAACGCCAGGGCTGGCCGTGTCGTTTCGTCCTGCTCCATCGCTGCAATTTGTTCGGCAATGGACTCGGCCATCAGCCGGTTGTTCTGCGTTTCATCAAGCACCGAAAAGCGTGCAGGCACATTGGCATCAAATGGAAACAGTTGCAGCAAGCGTTCACAGAATGCATGAATGGTCTGCACCTTGAGCCCGCCCGGCGTCTCCAGCGCATCAGCAAACAAGCGGCGCGCTCTCTTCAGAATTGCGGGTGTGGCCGCCTTTCCAGTGAGTTCGGCAATTCTAATTTTGAGATCGCCTTCTCCGAGCATGATCCATTCGCCGAGGCGCATGAAGAGGCGGTTCATCATTTCGGCTGCCGCCGCCTTGGTGAAGGTTAGGCACAAAATGCTGTCGGGGCGTGCTCCTGTGAGGAGTAAACGCATCACGCGTTGCACCAAAACTTCGGTTTTTCCGGAACCGGCATTGGCTGACACCCAGGCGGAATCTTCAGGCGACGATGCGAGTCTTTGCCGGTCAATCGTATCCGGAGGCGGCTTGCGGCGCTCATTCATCATCCGCATCCTCGCCGCCCCGTGACCACTCCGCCACACGGGCCAGATGATCGTAGGGATTCTCCCACTGCGCATTTGCAGGAAAACTTCTGGAGCGGAATCCAATTTTTTGCGCATGGTGCAAGCGCAGTCGCTCATGCAGCGCCTCAAAGTGTTTTTGCGCAAGCGCCGCACCATCCAGCACAGTTTTGTCGCTGGTAACCAGCACATTGCTGGCCTTGCTGCCTTCCCGGCCAGCATTCAGGCGAACATAAAGCAACTCTGCCGGGGCTATCCCGGTCAATGCCTTGCCGAAGGCGCCGTGCATGGCCATCGCGGCTTCCAGTGTCAATTGCGGGCTCAGGCCACGTTGCACAGATTTGGCGGTCGGCACTGATCCTGTCTTAAAATCGATAAGAGACAGTCCCGCGGTTGTGCGCTCAATGCGGTCGGCGATGCCGCCGAGGCGCACCGCATAGCCATCCGCAATATTCATATCAATCGCGCCATAACGTTCGACGCATAATGCCTGCACCGCCGTGATACGCGCGGCATGCCAGTTCACAAACCATGCGCCGATGCGCGAAAATTGCGATGACCAGAACGCTGCGGTTTCCGGCGGTATGTCAAATTGCCTGAGCATTGCGTCTGATCGCTGATGCCATGCCACCTTCAATTCATCAGTAGTGCCAGATAATGTTGCGACAAACGCGACAAGATCATGAATAATTTGCCCGCGCACTGCATAATCGACCGGGGCATTCCAGGAATCCAATCCGTCGAGCCGCAGCACACGGCGCGCATAGAGCGCATAAGGATCGCGCAGCAGCGTTTCGACCTCGGTCACGCTCATGGCGAGCGGCAGGTCAGCCGGCATAGGCACAGGGGAGGGGCGCTGCACGGGTGTAACCTGCGGAACTTTATCGAGACT
>JBOFFO010000105.1:0-3324 GCA_051648665.1 Beijerinckiaceae bacterium
ATTGATCGCGTCATTGCGGCGCTGGAATCGCCGGTGCGGCTGGCGGATCGCGAAGCTGGTGAGATGCGGCACGCGCCGCCGCAATCGAACACCCGCGAGGATGAATTTCTGGTGATGGTGGCGCAGGCGAAGGACTATATCCGCGCCGGCGATATTTTTCAGGTTGTGCTCTCGCAACGCTTCCAGACGCCGTTTCCCCTGCCCGCTTTCCAGCTTTATCGCGCCTTGCGGCGCGTGAACCCCGCGCCCTTCCTCTGCTATCTCGATTTCGGCGACTTCCAGATCGTCTGTTCCTCGCCGGAAATTCTCGTGCGCGTGCGGGAAGGCAAGGTCACAATCCGTCCGATTGCCGGCACGCGCTGGCGCGGCAAGACCCCAGCGGAGGACGAGGCGCTGGCCGCAGAATTGCTCGCCGATCCCAAGGAGCGCGCTGAACATCTGATGCTTCTTGATCTCGGTCGCAACGATGTCGGCCGAGTCTCTGAACTCGGCAGCGTGCGCGTCACCGATCAGTTCTTCATCGAGCGCTACAGCCACGTCATGCATATCGTGTCCAATGTCGAAGGCACGCTCGATGAGAAAAAGCATGATGCGGTTGGTGCGCTCATCGCTGGATTTCCCGCAGGCACGGTATCCGGTGCGCCGAAAATCCGCGCCATGGAAATCATCGACGAATTGGAGAAGGAAAAGCGCGGCATCTATGGCGGCTGCATCGGCTATTTCGGCTGGAATGGAGAAATGGACACCTGCATCGTGCTGCGCACCGCCGTGGTGAAGGACGGGATCATGCACATTCAGGCTGGCGCAGGTGTGGTGTACGATTCCGATCCCGCGTCCGAACATCGCGAATGCGTCAACAAAGCTGCGGCGCTTGTGCGCGCGGCCGATGAAGCGGTGCGGATGGCAAGCGCGGCCCGGCGGGGACAATGACGCAGCGCCCGATGTGACCGGGCGCACCTTCTCCACCCCAAAAATCCGGCAAGAGCAATGGCATTGGTTCCAGCAAGGGAATGTTGCCATGCCATTTTCCGCCCTCATCAAACTCTCGGCTTTTCTGAAATATGGATTGCTCGCGTTGATCGCCGGTATCGGTCTGTTCGGTTGGTCAATGACAACGGATCTGACCATGCCGGCACGCAGCGAATTGCAGACGGTCGAAGGTCTGGTCACCAGCGCCAAGCGCGTCACGGTAAAACGCCGGCGCGGCGGCGAGTCCGTGCATTTCGAATTGACGGTCGATGCCAAGGATGCGCCCGGCTTGAAGCTGAAAATTCCGCAGGCCGCTGTCACGGAGGCAAGCGTGCGCCGGGTCATTGGCCGTCCCACACGCTTCGAGACGGATGGCGGCACCGATGTCTACGTCATGGCTACGGGCGGACAGGAATTTGTGACCTATGCCCAATCCGTCAAAAGCCGGCATGAGAGCAATGTCGTGATGGCGCAGATCGGCGCCGCCATAGCCGGGTTTGGCCTGCTCCTGGCCGGTCTTGGCTATGGCCTTGCCCGCCGCAAGGCCAACCGGCTTCTGGCCGAACAGACCCTGCCGCAGGGACCAGCCATCACGGTCGCCTGAGCAAACAGCGGGCGGGCGCAGAGTTGACCGCGCCTGCCCGCTCCCGCATGTAGACAGCCGTTGGGCCGCATGGCCCCGGCTTGAACCTCATGCGCACCCTTCTGATCGACAATTACGACAGTTTCACCTGGAACCTCGTGCATCTGATCGGCACGGTGACCCGCGATATCACCGTCATCCGCAATGATGCGATGAGCGCCGCCGCCATTGGCAGCGCCGGCTATGACGTCATCGTGCTGTCTCCCGGTCCCTGCACGCCGAATGAAGCAGGTGTTTGCCTCGATGTGATCCGCACCCTTGGCCCGTCGACGCCCGTGTTCGGCGTCTGCCTCGGCATGCAGGCGATGGGGCAAGCCTATGGCGGAGATGTGGTGCGAGCGCCGCTGCCGATGCATGGCAAGGTCTCAACCATCCGGCATGACAGCCGCGGCCTGTTCAAGGGCATCAATGGCCCCATCGCCGTGACGCGCTACCATTCCCTGATCGTCCGGCGCGACACCTGTCCGGATGCGCTTGCGCCTGTGGCGGAAACCGATGACGGGCTGATCATGGCCCTCTCCCATCGCACCCACCCTGTGCATGGCGTGCAATTCCACCCTGAGAGCATCGCGTCCGAGCATGGCGCGACCATCATCAGGAATTTTTTCGATCTTGCCGGCGACTGGAATGCTTCGCGCCGCCGCAAGGCCGCATAATCCGCCGGAGTTCTGACTTGGAAAGTTTCAAACCCGTCATCGCCAAGGTTGCCACCGGCGCATCTCTGACGCGCGAAGAGGCGCGTGACGCTTTCAATACGCTGCTGTCGGGCGAGGTCACAGCGGCGCAGGGCGGCGCATTTCTGATGGCGCTGCGCGTGCGCGGCGAAACGGTCGATGAACTCACCGGCGCAGTCACCGCCATGCGCGAGAAAATGCTCGCGGTGCAGGCGCCCGATGGCGCCATTGATATTGTCGGCACCGGCGGGGATTCATCCGGCAGCTACAATGTTTCGACGCTCGCTGCGATTATTGCCGCTGCCTGTGGCGTGCCTGTCGCCAAGCATGGCAACCGCGCCGCTTCCTCGAAATCCGGCACCGCCGATGCGCTCGCCCTGCTCGGCGTAAAACTTGGCATCGAACCGGCGAAAGTCGCGGCCTGCGTGCGCGAGGCGGGCCTGGGATTCATGTTTGCGCCGGCACACCACGCCTCGATGCGCCACGTCGCGCCGGTGCGCGTTGAACTCGGCACGCGCACGATTTTTAATCTGCTGGGACCTTTGTCGAACCCGGCCAATGTCAAACGCCACATGATCGGTGCGTTCGGCGAAAGCTGGCTCGAACCGATGGCGCAGGTGCTGCGCGCGCTCGGCTCAACCCATGCATGGTTCGTGCATGGATCGGACGGCCTTGACGAAATCACTGTCACCGGCCCGACGAAAATCATCGAATTAAAGGATGGCGCCATCCGCGCCTTCACGGTGTCGCCGCAGGATGTCGGCTTGCCTGTCGCTAACGCCGCCGATCTCAAGGGCGGCGATGGCGCGCACAATGCGGCGGCGCTTGAAGCAGTTCTTGACGGCACCAAAAACGCCTATCGCGACATCGCCGTGCTGAATGCTGCGGCTGGCCTGCTGGTTGGTGGCAAAGTCGCGACCTTGCAGGAGGGCGTCGCTGCTGCACAGGCCGCGCTCGACAGCGGCAAAGCGAAGGCAACGCTCGCCAAACTCGTGGCCGTCTCCAATGGCTGATATTCTGAAACGCATCGAGGATTAT
>JBOFFO010000106.1:0-3755 GCA_051648665.1 Beijerinckiaceae bacterium
GCAGAGCGCTGGGCTGAATTTGGCGCGCGGATGACGCGCGTGGCGGAACGCACGCTGCAGGAAGGTGTGCGGCTCGTCTATCATCATCACATGGGCACGGTGGTGCAGTCGGAAGCGGATATTCACGCGCTGATGGCCAACACGGGAGATGCCGTGCATCTGCTGCTCGATACGGGTCATGCCACATGGGGCGGGGCTGATCCTGCCGCGCTTGCTGCACGCTACCGCGCGCGGATCAGCCATGTGCACACCAAGGATGTGCGTGCCGCAGTAATGGAGCAAGCACAGCGTGAAGACTGGAGTTTTCTCAACGCCGTCATTGCCGGCGTCTACACCGTGCCCGGCGATGGCATGATCGATTATGCGCGCGTGTTCCGCGAACTGCCAGGATATTCCGGCTGGGTGGTCATTGAGGCTGAGCAGGATCCGAAAAAAGCGCATCCGCTCACTTATGCCAAAAAAGGCCATGCGCATCTCGTGCAGGTGTTGCGCGAAACCGGCTTGCGGGTGTGAGGGTGGCCATGTCGAAGTTGCTTGTCCATCCCGCGCGGCAAAATCCCGTTCATGCCATCACGCCGCAATCGGCGGGATGGACCTATGTCGGATTTTCAGTGGTTGATTTGCAGCCTGGTGAACGGCACGCCTCCGCCTCCGGCCGCAATGAATTATGTCTCGTTTTAATTTCGGGGCGCGCGAAAATCAGTGTGGGCGATCAGGATTTCGCTGTGCTCGGCGAACGCATGAGTCCTTTTGAAGGTGCGCCGTGGTCTGTCTATGTGCCGGCGCATGCCACTTTCAGCGTGAAGGCGGAGACGCCGGTGGAGCTGGCGATTTGCGCAGCGCCCGGCAGCGGCGCGTTGCCGGCACGGGTGATTGCGCCTGCACAGGTCGGCATGGAAACGCGCGGCGTTGGCTCCAACACGCGGCATGTGCGCAACATTCTGCCGGAGACGGAACCGGCGGAATCACTGTTGGTGGTTGAAGTCATCACGCCCAGCGGCAACTGGTCGAGCTATCCGCCACACAAGCATGACCGCGATGCGCTGCCGCAGGAAAGCCTGCTGGAAGAGACCTATTATCACCGGCTGAATCCGCCGCAGGGGTTTGGCTTCCAGCGCGTGTATACCGATGACCGTACACTGGATGAGGCGATGGTGATTCAGGACCGCGATGTGGTGCTGGTGCCGCGCGGCTATCATCCCGTCGCGGCGCCGCACGGCTATGATCTTTATTACCTCAATGTCATGGCCGGACCGCAGCGGGTGTGGAAATTCCACAACGATCCGGCCCATGAATGGCTGATGGCCAAGCGGTAATTACATCGCGTTCATGGTCAGCAGGTCGTAGGTCGCGCAGATTTCGCCAGCCGCATTGGTGATTTCCACATCCCATCGCACCTCGCCATACTCGGCATTGCGCGGCGACTTCGATTTTGCCGTAAGCCGCACCTTGATCGCCTCGCCGGGCTGCACGGGTTTAAGAAAGCGCAGATTGTCGAGACCATAATTAGCAAGCACCGGGCCACGCGCCGGTTCGACAAACAATCCGGCGGCAAAGGACAGCAGCAGATAGCCATGCGCGACGCGACCGGGAAAGAAGGGATGGCCTTGCACGGCTTCCTCGTCCATGTGCGCGTAGAAGGTGTCGCCGGTGAAGTGCGCGAAATGCTCGATATCCTCCAGCGTGACGGTGCGCTCCCTGGAATGGAAGGTTTGCCCCAGCACGAGATCATCAAACTTGTAGCGGAAGGGATGCTCGGCCTGCGCCACTTCGGGCGCGCCCTTGATCCAGCTTTTCAGCGTGCTCGTCAGCATCGCCGGTGACCCCTGCACGGCGATGCGCTGCATCATGTGCTTGACCGCGCGGATGCCGCCCAATTCCTCGCCGCCGCCGGCGCGGCCCGGCCCGCCATGCACGAGATGCGGCATCGGCGAGCCATGCCCAGTCGATTCCTTTGCGCAGTCACGATTCAGAATAAGCAGGCGGCCATGGAACGCGCCGATGCCGAATACCATCGCGCGCGCAATCTCCGCATCGTTGGTAATGAGCGATCCGGCAAGGCTGCCTTCGCCGCGCCGGGCGAGCGTGATGGCCTGCGATACATCGCGGTATCCAATCACGGTCGCGACGGGGCCGAACGCCTCAACCTCATGCACGGCGGTTGCGGTTTCTGCATCGCGCGCGCGCAGCAAAACCGGTGAGAGGAATGCGCCCTTGCCGGCATCTGCGCCATCAACCTGCACGTCGTCCGGGTTGCCGAAAACAATGTCGGACTGCGCGCTGAGCGCTGCAATTTTCTGGCGCACATCGCGCCGCTGGTCTTGCGAGGCCAGTGCGCCCATGCGCGTTGTTTCCAGCCGCGGATCGCCGATGCGAATCTCGGCCAGCCGCGCCGACAGAGCGGCAATGACATCGGCCTGCCGGTGGTCAGGCACGATAATACGGCGGATGGCGGTGCACTTCTGCCCGGCCTTCACCGTCATCTCGCGCGCGACCTCCTTGATGAAAATCTGAAATTCCGGGTCATCCGGCGTGACATCGCTGCCGAGGATCGAGCAGTTGAGCGAGTCGCGCTCCGCCACGAATGACACCGCGTTGCGCAGGATCACAGGATGCGCCTGCAATTTCGTCGATGTCTGCAACGAGCCGGTGAAGCCGACCATATCCTGCCCCGTGAGATGGTCGAACAGGTCATGGGTCGCGCCGGCAATGAACTGAAATGCGCCATCGGGCAGCAGCCCGGAAGTGACCATCAGCCGCGCGCAGGCTTCCGCTACATAGGCTGTTGCTGTTGCCGGTTTTGCAATCACCGGCATGCCAGCGAGAATGGCCGGCGCGAGTTTTTCCAGCATGCCCCAGACCGGAAAATTGAACGCATTGATATGAACCGCAACGCCCTCGCGCGGGATATAAACATGGCGTCCGCCAAAGGCGCCGGTCTTGCCGAGATTTTCAAAATTGCCATCGAGAAGAAATGTTTCATTGGGCAACTCGCGCTTGCCCTTGGATGCCATGACGAAAAGCGTACCGATGCCGCCATCAATATCGATCCAGCTATCGGCCCGCGTCGCACCAGTATCAAATGAAATTGCGTAAAGCTCTTCCTTGTGGGCGGTGAGATGCTGGGCAATTTTTTTCAGCATGTCCGCGCGTTGGTGAAAGGTCAAAGCGCGCAAAGCCGGACCGCCTTTTGTGCGCGCATGACGCAGCATGGAGGCCATATCTAGACCATCGCTATTGACCAGCGCGACGGTCTCGCCCGTGACAGCACTGGCGACGGTCTGCTTAGCTCCGCGCCCGGTAAACCAATGCCCTTCGGCATAGCTCTGCAATGTCATCGGCATGATTTTTTTTCCGTGCTGGGCTGCGTGTGGCGCGGCGGTGTTAAATTCCGAGATAGGCGCGGCGAACCGCATCGTTGGCCGCTAGTTCGCGACCAGTGCCCGACAGCGCGATTTTTCCAGTCTCGATGACATAGGCATAATCGGCGATGGCAAGCGCAGCAGAGGCATTCTGTTCAACCAGAAAAATCGTCACGCCCTGATCACGCAACTGGCGGATAACATCGAAAATCTGGGCGACAATAACAGGCGCAAGGCCCATGCTCGGCTCATCGAGCAGCAGCAATTTGGGATTGCCCATAATGGCCCGGCCGAGCGCCAACATCTGCTGCTGACCGCCGGATAAGCCACCCGCAGGCTGGCTGCGCTTGTCACGCAGGATCGGAAACATTTGGAATATCCGTTCGCGATCCC
>JBOFFO010000107.1:0-2522 GCA_051648665.1 Beijerinckiaceae bacterium
GCGACTGGAAATCCTCCATTGCCCGTGAGGCGACGATTCAGATCCGCCCGCGCCCCGGCCGCGATCTCGAGGCGGATGTGCAGCGCGCCGCAGCCCTGGCGCGCACCACGCCTGGCATTGCGGGCGCTGACATCGTTTCACGGCAGGATTCCGAACGGCTGCTCGAACCATGGCTGGGCAAAGGGCTGGATTTTGGCGAACTGCCGGTGCCGCGCATGGTGATCGTGCGGCTCGACGCCGGGATCACCGCGGCGCAACTGACGGCGCTGGCGCAAAGCCTGCCTGCCACCGTGCCGGGCGCAACGCTCGACGATCACCGGCAATGGGTGCGGCGTCTGGCGACGATGGCCAATGCGGTCGTCGCGGTCGGCATTGCCCTTGTGCTGCTCGTGCTGGCCGCCACCGGGCTGGCCGTCGTATTCGCGACGCGCGGCGCGGTTGCAGCCAACAAGGATATTGTGGAGGTGCTGCATTTCATTGGCGCGGATGACCAGTATATCGGCCGCGAATTTGGCCAGCATTTTCTGCGGCTGGGCCTGCAGGGCGGTATGACCGGCGCAACCGCGGCGGTGCTGTGCCTGTGGAGCGCCGGGTTCATCAGCGGCTGGTTTCACGCCACACCCGGAGGCGACCAGATCGATGCGCTGTTCGGCGGCTTTTCGCTTGGCCCCGCCGGCTTTGCGGTCATTGTCCTGATCGCTGCTCTGGTCGCCGGTTTGACGATGTTGGTGTCATGGCTCACCGTGATGCGGCATCTGGCGAAGCTGGGGTAAGGCGTTCGATGATGCGCATAGTCCGACTGACCATGCTGCTCGCACTGTCGATCCTCGTCGGCGGATTTTTTTCGTTCGCCGCGCATATCGACCGCAAGGATCACGCCGCGCCGCCGCGCTCCGATGGCATTGTCGTGCTGACCGGCGGCACCGACCGTATTCCTGACGGCGCGCGACTGATGACCGATGGCTACGGACGGCGCATGCTCATCAGCGGCGTCAACACCAAGACCACAGCAGACGATCTGGCGCGGCTGCACACGGACTTGCGGGACTTCAGCACCTGCTGCGTCGATCTCGGCTATCAGGCTCTGAACACGCGCGGCAACGCCATCGAGGCCCGGCGCTGGGCGCGGCTGCACGATCTGAAATCGCTGATCATCGTGACGTCCGACTATCACATGCCGCGCACCATCGCAGAATTTCGCGCCGCAATGCCGGATGTAAGGCTCGCCCCGCATCCCGTGATCAGCGATGCGCGGGCCGCTACCGCATGGTGGCAGGATGTGACGACGGCGCGGCTGGTGATCACGGAATATCTGAAATATCTCGCCGCAACCGGGCGCATCCTTTACGAAGGCTATCGCGGCGCACCACCCGCACAGACACTGCCGCACACGCAGCGCGCAGAAACAAGATATGACTCATCCCCGGATGCCGCACCGACGCTGATCGCACGGCACTCCCCGACAGGACTGACAGACCAGCAATGACGATGATCCGCTCCGCCCTGTTCAATGCCATTTTTTATATCAACCTCATTGTCTGGATGATCATTGCCCTGCCGAGTCTGGTGCTGCCGCGTCAGGTTTTCATGGCCATCGCGCGGATGTGGGCGCGCTCCAGCATGTGGTGGCTGCGCATGATTTGCGGCACGCAGTCGAAAATCATCGGCACGGACAATATTTTGACGACACCCTGTATTGTCGCCGCCAAGCACCAGTCCTTCTGGGAAACCTTCGCGCTGTTTCAGGTGTGCAGCGATCCGGTTTTTATTCTCAAGCGCGAACTGACATGGATCCCCATGTTCGGCTGGTATCTCTGGAAGTCTGCGATGATCCCGATCAACCGTGCGGCGCGGTCCAAGGCGCTGGATCAGGCAATGGTGCGGGCGCGCGAGGAACTCGCCAAGGGGCGCCAGCTGATTATTTTTCCGGAAGGCACGCGCCGCGCCGCCGGGGCAGAACCGGCCTACAAGTTTGGTGTGTCCTACATCTATGAAGCGCTGAAAGTGCCGGTAATCCCCGTTGGCCTCAATTCCGGCCTGTTCTGGCCGCGCCGGGCCTTCATCCGCCGCCCCGGCACCATCGTGGCGGAATGTTTGCCGGCTTTGCCAGCCGACCTGCCGCGTCATGTCATGTTTGAACAGATGCAGGCCGCGATTGAAGCCTCGTCCGACCGGCTGCTGGATCAGGGCCTGGCCGAACTCGGCCCGCTGGCGCCGCCGGATTTGAAGCGGTAACCCAACGCCGACTGCCGACTGCCGACTGCCGACTGCCGACTGCCGACTGCCGACTGCCGACTGCCGACTGCCGACTGCCGACTGCCGACAACCTCCCCTTTTCTCTCTTGTCGCAAGGCATTGTTTCTGGTTTGTTCACAAGAACATTCAGCGAACGGAGGCCCAGATGGGTCGTCTTGCCACTCTCCCCCCCGGTGTAAAGCATTCCAGCCGCCGTGACCTTTTTGCGGCTGATCTCTTTGCAGCATCCGTCGGCCCTCATCCCGCCTGCGGCAGTGGCTTCGATG
>JBOFFO010000108.1:0-2899 GCA_051648665.1 Beijerinckiaceae bacterium
TCTCTTGCCAGCGCACCGTGTAAAACTTTTCCATCGCCCTCTTGCGACCGTCTCACCCACCCACGTTTTGCCCGTTTGTGAGATAGCGCTCACGGGCTTCAGCCCATTATCCCATGACTGCGCCGGGTCCATCGGCGCGGCTATGGTGCATGCTCGCTGCCATGCAGCGGATCAGGCAGCCGATACGCTGCCCAAGCCAGTGCCATGACAACCGGTTCGCCGGCGGAGCAGGCCGGATTTCGGGAGGTTCTTCCGCCCACAGCCAAGGCGCCGCCGGGCACGGCGATGGACCGTCTGTGCAAACTGGTGGCGGATACCCTCCTTGCGGATGCAGTCGCCTTGTTGCTGAACCGCGACGGCATCACCCGCGTGATTGCCAGTGAGGGGCTGAGCGATCCTTTCCGCAGTTACCGCTGGACCTTTGATGAAACCAGCTTTGCCGCCGACGCGCGCCTGATCCTTGCCGATGCCGATGGTCAGGAAATTCCGCAGAGATTAGCGCGGCATCTGGGTTTGAGTCATAGTGGTCTTTTCATCAGGCTGCCGGTAACGGTGGCGCCGGCTTACGTTATTTCTTTAATTGCTATTGGCGAGAAGCCGGGCAAACGCCCGCCAGCCGCCGCCATGAATAAAGTAAAGACATTAATCGAAATGATTGCTGCAGAAGCGACGATGATTATCGATTCAATTATTGATGATCCCGATGGAACCCGTGCGCCTCTTAACCTGAACAGTATCTGCGCACGTATTGCGAATGCAGGTGGCACCGATATTCTCGTCGATAGCCAGCTGCAAGTCGTCTCCGCCAGCCGTGCAGCCCGCCAGTTGCTCGACAGACTTGCCAACCAGTCTCCGGACAACCCTTTGCGGCAGCCGGAGTTTCCATTTTCCGATGCCTTGCGATTTTATTGCCAGCAGGCGCTGGCAACCCGCATCACCCCGCCGGAAATTGAAGTGGTGGTTGGCGAGAAGCACGAGCGTCGTGTCTATGCGGTTCTGATCTCGCCTTTGCGGCCAGTCGATGCCACCGAGGATTATCTGCACGCCTATATCCGGGACGTCACCGCCCGCTCGGCGGTGGAGGAACGGCTGGCCCGGCTGGCCCGCCGTCGGCCAGCGATGGAGGATACGCCTGAACCGAGCCTGGCTTTTCTGCAAAAGACCCTGGTGGAAAAGCGCACGCTACGCTCCCGCAAGAACCTGACCTATCTGACCTTGCGTTCGTGGCGCCGGCCTATTCGTGAATTTCAGATCGACGCGATGAAAGCGCTCAAGGCGAATTTACCTCCTGCCATGCCGACGGTTATCGCTGACGACATGATTGCCCATATCTCGACTTTGATTGGCGCCAACGCCTTCAAGGCGGTGGTGCCGGTGCCATGCGGCCATTCACGCCAAGGGCCGTGCCTGTCGCTGGAAATTGCACGCGCTATCGGCCAGAAACTGTCCATTCCTGTCATTCAGGCGTTTGAAAGCCAGCCAATGAAAGGGTCGTCCCACCCCAAGGAAAACAAACGCCGCCCGGCCATGCTGATGGTGCGGACGGTCAGCGATTCTGTTTTGCTGGTCGACGACATTGCCACATCCGGCGCGCATCTGGCGGAAGCGGCGGCTTTATTGCGGCGCTCCTGCACATCGCTTTTGGCGATAGCATGGATCGGCGGCGACGCACCCTAAGTCAGCCGCGCCGATTACAACAGCCTAGCGGAATAACCGCTCGCCCATCTGGTCGATGATCTGCCTGGCCTTCTGCACCGTAAATTCTTCCGCTTCGGCCCGTCCGGGAAATTTCTCGGCCCGCACGAAGCGATG
Organism: Beijerinckiaceae bacterium; assembly: GCA_051648665.1. Taxonomy (GTDB): domain Bacteria; phylum Pseudomonadota; class Alphaproteobacteria; order Rhizobiales; family Beijerinckiaceae; genus Terrirubrum. The sequence continues at coordinate 1,813 of JBOFFO010000108.1, forward strand.
GGTTTTCACTTCGCCGCCGACCTCTTTTTCGATCACGCCGCAAAGTTGATATTGCCCGCCCTCCGCATAGGGCGTGGCGCGGATCGTGAATCCATTATGCTCGACGGCCGTCGCTTCCGGCTCTGCCTTTGCGCTGCCGCCGCCGAACAGTTTTTTCAAAAAGGACATATGCTACCGCTCCTGAACGGCGAGCCGCGCCGCCATCACACCAAAGGCCGCCGCAAAACTGCGCCGCAGCCAAAGAACCACCGAAGGACGCCCGGCAATCGTCTTGCGCATCGACCCCGCAGCCAGTCCATACACGGCAAAGACGAGAAAGGTGACCAGCATGAACACGCCGCTCATGAGCGTCATCTGCGCCAGCGTATCGCCGCGTTGCGTATCCATGAATTGCGGCAGGAAGGCCACGAAAAAAATCGACAATTTCGGATTCAGCAGATTGAGCAGCACCCCATCCACCAGCACCTTCAGCGTGCTGCGCGGCTGCGTGTCTGCATCGACTGTGAGCGCGCCGCCCGCGCGCAACTCCTGCCAGGCCATGTAAAGCAGAAAGGCCACGCCGGCATATTTGACGATATCGAACGCCAGAGCACTGGCATGCAGCAGTGCCGCCAGCCCGGCCATTGCGGCGAGAATATGCGGGACCACGCCCAGCGTGCCGGCCAAGGCCGCAATCAGCGCCGCGCGTGGCCCGCGCGTCAGCCCGGCGGAAATGGTGTAGAGCGCGCCCGTGCCGGGCGATGCACACACAATCAGTGTCGTCAGCAGAAATTCGATGGTCACGCTTGGCCTCCGGTCAGGCCATGAGCCTAACCGCACGCGATGACATTGGCCAACTGGACGGGACGAAAATCAATCGCCGCCACCGCCGCCATCGCCGCCGCCATCACTTGCAGAGTTGGCGAGGCTGCCCACTATCTCCGCCAGTGCACGGGCGGCGGAACCCGCCATGTCGGTAGCCGTTTCCGTCCAGCCTGCCGCGCGCGCTGCACCCTCCGCAATCGGCGCCGCCAGTTCACCGGCAAGATCAACTGAGAACGGGCCAGCATCGTCCGACGCGCGCGCTGCTGCGTCCTGCCGGCTGGTT
>JBOFFO010000109.1:0-1505 GCA_051648665.1 Beijerinckiaceae bacterium
ATTTGCGCCGCCTGCGCCTGCGCTCTGATTTCAGGCCGAAAAGCGCGGAATAGCCGCCAGCAATGTGCGCGTATAGGCATGCTGCGGGTTCGCGAATAGCGTTTCGGTATCGCCGGTTTCGACGATCTGCCCGTCATGCATCACCGCAACCCGGTCACTGACATGACGGATCACGGACAGGTCGTGGCTGATGAAAATCATCGCCAGCCCGAATTGCCGGCGCAAATCTGCAATCAGATTGATGATCTGCGACTGGATCGACACATCCAGCGCTGACACCGGCTCATCGGCGATGATCAGGCGCGGATTGAGCGCCAGCGCGCGCGCAATGGCGATGCGCTGGCGCTGCCCGCCAGAAAATTCATGCGGATACTGTGCGGCCGCCGATGCGGGCATGCCGACCATCTCAAGCAAGGCCGTGGCGCGCGCTGTAGCGCCAGATACGCCTTGCACCACCAGCGGTTCAGCGATAATGCGCCCCACGCTGTGGCGCGGGTTAAGCGAGCCGAACGGGTCCTGAAAAATCATCTGCATGTGGCGCCGTGCGACTTTCAACGCTGCGCCGCGTTTGGCGGCAAAATCTTCGCCATCAAGCAGAATGCGTCCGCTGTCCGGCTCCATCAGCCGCATGATTGTGCGCCCCAGCGTGGTCTTGCCGCAGCCGGATTCCCCGACGATGCCCAGCACGCCGCCCGCCGCCAGTTCAAAGCTGACGCCCCGCACCGCATGAACAATCCCGCCATGCCGGTGGCGATAGCTTTTATGCAGATCGATGACCTGAAGGAGTGGCGCGGCGGTCATGCGGCGGGGTTCCAGCATGCCAGCGCCGCACCATCATGGCGCACCAGCGGCGGCGCTTGTGTTGTGCAAGCTGCAATGGGCGCGGGGCAACGCGGCGCGAAGGCGCAGGCCGGCCCGCGCGCGCCCGGCGGCGGCACCTGGCCCGCGATGGCAGGCAGCCGTTGTCCCGGCGGATTGCGCGCCGGAATCGTATCGATCAGCGCGCGCGTGTAGCGGTGGCGCGGTGCGGAAAACAGCTGCGCCACCGGGCCTTCTTCGATGATGCGGCCCGCATACATCACCAGCGCCCGTTCGCACACGGAGGATACAACGGCGAGATCGTGCGTGATCAGCAGGCACGCCAGTCCCATTTCCCGCCGCAGACGGTCAATGAGTGCCAGCACCTGTGCCTGCACGGTGACATCGAGCGCGGTTGTCGGCTCATCGGCGATCAGCAGTTGCGGTTCGCAGGCAATCGCAATCGCGATCATCACGCGCTGCCGCTGCCCGCCGGAGAGCTGGTGTGGATAGCGTTGCAGTGTCTCCTTCGGATGCGCGATGCCTACGCGATCCAGCAGATCGGCGGCGCGCGCCATCGCCGCTGCCCGCGTCATCTGGCGGTGGATGATCAAAGGTTCGCTGATCTGGTCGCCGACGGTGAAGACCGGATTGAGCGACGTCATCGGCTCCTGAAAAATCATGCCGATGCGGTTGCCGCGAATGGC
>JBOFFO010000110.1:0-3602 GCA_051648665.1 Beijerinckiaceae bacterium
TGCGAAATCGTTTTCGAGACCGCTGGCGGTGCAGCGCTGCTGGCCGAGCCAGCATTGGCAGTGATTGACATGGCGTTTCCCCTTGGCCCCGGGATCGAACGCCCGGACGGGCCGGCATATCGCATAGTTAGTTGCAAAACACAACTATTGCAAAATGCAATTAACTTTCATAGGCTTCGCGTGGAATCGGCAGGAATGGGAATGTTCGGCCATGCTCGACCGCAGTCTGACTTACAAATTGGCATCCATAGCCGAGGAGGGAATTGGCAACGCGATGCGGATTTTCGAAACAAGGCTGGGGTGGGACGTGTACGAAATCCGGGTGATGCGCCTGATCCGGATGAATCCCGGAATCACGTTTACCGGGCTGGCTGAGCTGACACGGTTCGAGCGCACTGCAACATCGCGCATGCTGTCCCGCTTGATTGATGCCGATCTCGTCCGGCGCAAGAATTCGATGGAGGATGCAAGGCAATTTTCCCTGCACCTCACCGCCAAAGGCGTTGCGGTGTGCCAGCGCGCTGATCCGTTAAGCCTTGAGCTGGAAGCCCTGATGCTGGAACCGCTGAGTCCGGCTGAACGCGAAAAATTTCGCGCCATGCTCGACAGAGTGCTGGACTGGGTCAGGACCGGCTATGCCGAGAAGGTCAGCAGCCGGTTTCCCGAAGCCGCTGAAACGCGCCCGCGGCGCATGGCCAAGGCTGCGGCGAGATAGTTGCATATTGCAATCATCTTGACGAGGGCGGGCTTCTGTCTTATGCAACGCTGAACGCGGGAGAGATTGCAGGCGGGCAGCAATGCAGGCTTGTGACGCCGAAGGAGCAACCGCCCCGGAAACTCTCAGGCACAAGTGACCGCGCTAGGGACGAAACTCTGAAAAGAGGGGCCACAGCCCCCGCCGATGGTGTAAGTCGTGCCGCGATGACCGCGCGCCGATGATACTCTCAGGCCAATGACAGAGGGGGCGTTCGCCCTGCTACGGCAGGCGGAGGAACGCCCATGTCTGATACAGTGTCTTTGCTGCGCACGCCCCTAACCGGCCTCAATGAGCGGCTGGGCGGAAAAATGGTCGATTTTGCGGGTTATTCCATGCCCGTACAGTTTGCCGACGGCGTCTTGAAGGAACATCTTCACACCCGCAGCAAAGCCGGACTGTTCGATGTCGGGCATATGGGCCAGGTCATCCTGCGGCCGCGTTCAGGCCATGTGGCCGATGCAGCGCTGGCGCTGGAGCGTCTCGTTCCGGTTGATGTGCTGGGCGTCAAGCCGGGCCGCCAGCGCTACGGCTTTTTCACGAATGCGGCCGGCGGCATTCTTGACGATCTCATGTTCGCCAACCGGGGCGATCACCTCTTCGTCGTCGTCAACGCCGCGTGCAAGGCGCAGGACATTGCGCATATGCGCGCCCATCTTTCGGATTCTTGCATCATCGAGGAATTGTCGGATCGCGGCCTGATTGCCCTGCAGGGGCCTGCCGCTGAGTCCGCCCTGGCAAAGCTCGCGCCGGAAACGGCGGCCATGAATTTCATGGATGTCATTGGCTGCACCATCGTCGGCGCTGACTGCATTGTCTCCCGCTCCGGATATTCCGGTGAGGACGGGTATGAAATTTCGGTGCCCGCCACACATGCCGAAGCGCTGGCGCAGGCGCTGCTCGAAAACCCGGACGTCAAACCCATCGGCCTCGGCGCGCGTGACAGTCTGCGGCTGGAAGCGGGTCTTTGCCTGTATGGCAATGACATCGACACGACGACGACGCCTGTTGCAGCCGCGCTGGAATGGGCGATGCAGAAGGCGCGGCGCGCGGGTGGCGCGCGTGCAGGCGGCTTCCCCGGTGCCGACGCCATTCTCGCTGAATTTGAAAGCGGCGCCGCGCGCCGCCGTGTCGGTTTGGCGCCGGAAGGGCGTGCGCCGATCCGGGCAGGTGCGGAATTGTTTGCATCGGAAACGGCCACGGATTCAATTGGCCGCGTCACCTCCGGCGGTTTTGGTCCTTCGGCCGATGCGCCTGTCGCCATGGGATATGTGCCCACAGCGATGTCCGCCGCTGGCACACGCCTTTTCGCTGAATTGCGTGGCCGCAGAATGCCGGTCACCGTTGCCAATCTTCCTTTCGTCACCCCCCGCTACAAGCGCAGCTAGGAGCCTGTCATGCTGAAATTCACCCAAGACCATGAATGGCTCGATGTGAAGGGCGATGTCGCCACTGTCGGCATTACCGCCCATGCGGCGCAACAGCTCGGTGATCTCGTGTTTGTCGAATTGCCGCAGGTCGGCGCGAAGGTCGCAAAGAACGGTTCGGCTGCAACGGTTGAATCAGTCAAGGCCGCATCCGATGTCTATGCGCCGCTCGATGGCGAGATTGTCGAGGTCAACACCGCTATTGTCGATAATCCGGCCCTTGTGAACGAAGACCCGCAAGGGCAGGGCTGGCTGTTCAAGCTGAAGCTCGCGCAAGCCGCGCAGGCCGAGGCGCTGCTGGACGAAACTGCCTATCAGGCGCTCATCGCTTAAGGACGATCCATCATGGCTTATCGCGGCAGCGACTATAACCCGTATGATTTCGCCAACCGCCGCCATATCGGCCCTTCGCCGAAGGAAATGGCGCAGATGCTCAAGGCGGTCGGCGCTGAAAGCCTTGATGCGATGATCGACGGCATTGTGCCGGAGGATATTCGCCTGCGCACGCCGCTGGCGTGGGGCGATGCGCTCTCCGAACAGGATGTGCTTGAGGCGCTGCGCGGCGTCGCGGCCAAAAACCGCGCCATGATATCCTTTATCGGTCAGGGTTATTATGGCACGGTCACGCCGCCCGCGATTCAGCGGAACATTTTTGAAAATCCGGCGTGGTATACGGCCTACACCCCCTATCAGCCGGAAATCAGCCAGGGCCGCCTTGAAGCGCTGCTGAATTTCCAGACCATGATTGCCGATCTGACGGCGCTCGATGTCGCCAATGCGTCGCTGCTGGACGAAGGCACAGCGGCGGCCGAGGCGATGGCGCTGTGCCACCGCGCGGCCCGCAACAAGGCGCAAGGCTTTTTTGTCGATCATCACTGCCACCCACAAACCATCGCCGTGATAGAGACGCGCGCCAAGGCGCTGGGCTGGACCGTCATCGTCGGTGATCCATTCGCTGATCTCGATGCCGCGCAAGTGTTCGGCGCGATGTTCCAGTATCCCGGCACCTATGGCCATGTGCATGATTTCACCGGCGTGATCGCGAACCTGCATGCCGCAGGTGCCCTTGCCTGCGTGGCTGCTGATCCGTTGGCGCTGACCATTCTGAAAGCGCCGGGTGAGATGGGGGCGGACATTGCCATCGGCTCGACCCAGCGTTTCGGCGTGCCGATCGGATTCGGTGGACCCCATGCCGCTTACATGGCCGTGCGTGATGCGCTGAAGCGTTCGATGCCCGGCCGCCTTGTCGGTGTTTCCATCGATGCGCGGGGCAACCGCGCCTATCGGCTCTCGCTGCAAACGCGCGAGCAGCATATCCGCCGCGAGAAGGCGACATCGAATGTCTGCACCGCGCAGGCGCTTCTTGCTGTCATGGCTTCGATGTATGCGGTGTTTCACGGCCCTGTCGGTCTGAAGGCGAT
>JBOFFO010000111.1:0-5560 GCA_051648665.1 Beijerinckiaceae bacterium
CACCGCGCAGGCGCTTCTTGCTGTCATGGCTTCGATGTATGCGGTGTTTCACGGCCCTGTCGGTCTGAAGGCGATTGCCGAACGGATTCACAGCAAGGCCGTGCGGCTCGCCCGCGGCCTCGAAAAAGCCGGTTACACCATTGCGCCGGAAAAATTCTTCGACACGATCACGGTCGATGTCGGCGCGGTGCAGGGCGCCATTCTGAAATCGGCGGAGGCAGAAGGCATCAATCTGCGCCGTATCGGTGAAAATCGCATCGGCATCGCCTTTGATGAATGCGCACGCACCGAACATATCGAAGCCATCTGGCGCGCCTTTGGCATCGAAAAGGGTGTAGAGAAGGCAGCGAATGATTTTCGCTTGCCGGAATCCCTGTTGCGCACCTCGTCCTATCTCGATCATCCCGTGTTCCATATGAACCGGGCGGAATCGGAAATGATGCGCTATATGCGCCGCCTTGCTGACCGTGATCTGGCGCTCGACCGTGCGATGATTCCGCTCGGTTCCTGCACCATGAAGCTCAATGCCGCCGTTGAAATGATGGCGCTGAGCTGGCCGCAATTTTCCAGTGTGCATCCTTTTGCGCCGGCCAGCCAGACGCAGGGCTATCGCGAGATGATCGCCGATCTGGAAAAGAAACTCTGCGCCGTCACGGGCTACGATGCCTTTTCCATGCAGCCCAATTCCGGCGCGCAGGGCGAATATGCTGGCTTGCTCACCATTCAGGCCTATCACCGCGCGCGCGGCGAGGGTCATCGCGATGTCTGCCTGATTCCAATTTCGGCGCATGGCACCAACCCGGCCTCAGCGCAGATGGCGGGCATGAAGGTCGTGGTGGTCAACAGCGCGCCCAATGGCGATGTCGATCTCGCCGATTTTCGCGCCAAGGCGGAAGCGCATAGCGCCAGCCTCGCAGCCTGCATGATCACCTACCCATCCACGCATGGCGTGTTTGAAACGACCGTGCGCGAGATTTGCGCGATCACCCATCAGCATGGCGGGCAGGTTTATCTCGACGGCGCGAACATGAATGCGATGGTCGGCCTGTCGCGCCCTGGCGATATTGGTTCCGATGTCAGCCATCTCAATCTGCACAAGACTTTCGCCATTCCGCATGGCGGCGGCGGGCCGGGCATGGGTCCGATCGGGGTGAAAGCGCATCTGGCGCCGCATCTGCCGGGCGATCCGTTGCAGCGTGAAGCCGGTGCAGTCTCGTCCGCGCCCTATGGCTCTGCATCCATTCTCCTCATTTCCTGGGCCTATTGTTTGCTCATGGGCGGGGAGGGGCTGACGCAGGCAACAAAGGTGGCGATCCTCAACGCCAATTACATCGCCTCGCGTTTGAAGCATGCCTATCCGATCCTCTACAGCGCCAATGGCCACGTCGCGCATGAATGTATTCTCGATACCCGCGTGATGAAGGATAAGGCCGGTGTCACCGTCGATGATGTGGCGAAGCGGCTGATCGATTGCGGTTTCCATGCGCCAACGATGAGCTGGCCGGTGGCCGGTACGCTGATGGTGGAGCCGACGGAAAGCGAGCCGAAGGCGGAACTCGACCGATTTATTGATGCCATGCTCGGCATTGCTGAAGAGGTGGAGGCGATTGCGGCAGGCAAACTTGACCGCGAAAATAATCCGCTCAAGCATGCGCCGCACACGGTGGAAGATCTTGTCGGGGAATGGAACCGGCCCTATGCGCGCGAAGCCGCGTGCTTCCCGCCCGGCGCCTTCCGCGTCGATAAATATTGGCCGCCGGTCAATCGCCTCGACAATGTCTATGGTGACCGTAATCTCGTCTGTTCCTGCCCGCCGCTCGAAAGCTACGCGGCGGCGGCGGAATAATCGGCTGGATGGGCGGCGCACAGCCGCCCTTTGGTTGACGGGCGATGTTTTTATCCACCTTCGAAATCTTCAAAATCGGCATCGGCCCGTCATCATCGCACACGATGGGGCCGATGGTTGCCGCCGCGCGTTTCCTTGAAGAGTTGCGCAGGCTACACGCAACGCAGAATTTTTCCGCGCCTTTGAAAATATCGGTGCGGCTCTACGGCTCTCTCGCCTTCACCGGGCGCGGCCATGCCACGGATCGCGCGGTCACGCTTGGACTCCTCGGATTCCTGCCTGAAACCATCGATCCGGATGTGGCCGCTGAAAAGGAAGAGGCGTTGCGCCATGCCAGGGTGATCGCATTGACCGGGTTGCCGGTGCTGGCCTTTTCACCTGACGATGATCTGATCTTTGATTTTGGCCCGCCGCTGCCCGGCCATGCCAATGGGTTGTTATTCGAAGCAGCAACGCCTGATGGCGGCGTTGCCCTGAGCCGCGCTTTTTATTCCATCGGCGGCGGTTTTGTGCAAACATCCGAGGAACTGGAAGCCAGCCGGGCGGCCAGTGCCGTTCCCGTTGACACGCACTACCCTTTTCCGTTCCGCAATGCCGTGGAAATGCTGGCAATGGGGCGTGAATCAGGATTGAGCATCGCTGCGATGAAGCGTGCGAATGAGCGTGTGGCGCACGGTGAAAATCTCGATGCGAGGCTTGATGCCATCTGGTCGGCGATGGATGCATGCATCACGCGCGGTTTGCATCAGGATGGCATTTTGCCGGGCGGCCTGAAAGTGCGTCGCCGGGCGGCTGCAATTTACCGCCAGTTGCTTGATGAGCGCGGCTCCAACCGCGCGCAGCCGCATGTGGTGAATGACTGGATTTCTGTTTACGCCATGGCGGTGAATGAAGAGAACGCGGCCGGCGGCCGTGTCGTGACTTCGCCGACCAATGGCGCGGCTGGCGTCGTGCCAGCGGTCATCCGTTATTACCGCGACCATTGTCAGGGCGCGAGCCACGAGGGCTTGCGTGAATTTCTGCTGGTCGCGGCGGCCATTGGTGGCCTGATCAAACACAACGCGTCCATTTCGGGCGCTGAGGTGGGTTGCCAGGGCGAAGTCGGGTCAGCATCAGCAATGGCAGCCGCAGGTCTCTGCGCTGCGCTGGGCGGAACGAATGAGCAGATTGAAAATGCGGCGGAAATCGCGCTCGAACATCATCTGGGCATGACCTGCGATCCGGCCAAGGGCCTTGTTCAGGTGCCGTGCATCGAGCGCAATGGCCTTGGCGCGATCAAGGCTGTGTCCGCGGCGAGTCTCGCCTTGCGCGGTGACGGACAACATTTCATGCCGCTCGATAATTGTATTGAAACGATGCGGCAAACCGGCATCGACATGAATTCCAAATATAAGGAAACTTCGACCGGCGGGCTGGCCGTGAATATCCCGGAATGCTGAGCGGCGGGTTGTCAGTTACTCTTCTTGGATTGCGCCGATACTTTTTCATCCCACTTGTCAAACTCGCGCACCAGGGTGACGAGCTGCTGCAAGAGCCGCGATCCATCATTGCGGCGATAGCTCATGATGATTGGTGTCACCATCTTGGGTTCATTGAGATCGATATAATGCACATCGTCACGGCCAAGGCGTTTGACCGAGGCTGGCACAACGCAAATACCGCCGCCTGAAGCCACCAGCCCGAGCGCTGTCTGCAACTCGCGGGCTTCAAGCCCGATCCGTGGTTCGACACCGGCATCGCGATAGAAAGACAGGACCTGATCCGCATAGCTGGGACGGGGCGATTTCGGGTAGATGATCAGTGGCTCGCCAGCCGTGTGCCGCAACCGCAACCCGCCCGCTTTGCCGATCAGCGCATGGTCACGTGGCACAGCCAGACACAACCGCTCTTCGCGGATGACCATGCGCACAATGGCTTCATCATCAAACCGCAGGCGGCCAAATCCCACATCAATACGCCCATCTTTCAGCGCGGCCGCCTGTTCGACTGTTGTCATTTCCAGCAACTGCACTTCCACGCCGGGAATGATGATACGGAATCGGCGGATCAGTTCTGGCAACGAGTCGTAAAGCGTTGAGGCGACAAAGCCGATATTGAACTGGAGTACCATGCCTTTGGCGATGCGCTTGGTCATCGCCCGCATTTCATCGACCCGTTGGAGAAGCTGCCGACCTTGCTCGAAAAGGTATCGGCCAGGCTCGGTCAAAGTCAGCGGGCGGCCCCGGTCCAGCAGCCGAACCCCCAGCTCGTCCTCCAGTTGCTGAATCTGCCGGCTAAGCGGTGGCTGTGCAATATGCAGCTTTTCAGCGGCGCGGCTGAAGGAGCCCTCCGCGGCCACTGTAGTGAAGTAGCGCAGATGCCGCAGTTCCATTGCCTCGCCTCCCATACCGCTCAATACCTTGCAGGTATGAAAATAGACGCAATCAATCCTGTGATTCAAGCCGCTCCCTGCGTAGCTTTCCGGCACGCCAAACAGGGGATCGCCCGTGCCGCAGCCATTGTCCAGGATCGAGCAGGTAGAAACCTTCCTCGTCGACTTGCCAACCATTCGTCCGCACCAGCTCGCAATGACGACGATGAGCCGGCAGACGCTGATGATCGTCCGCATCCGCACGTCCGACGGCATTACCGGCATCGGCGAAGGCACCACGATTGGCGGCCTGGCCTACGGACCGGAAAGCCCGGAGGGCATGAAGCTCGCCATCGATACCTATTTCACGCCCATTCTGCTCGCTGCCAATCCAGACCGCATCAGCCAGACCATGGCGACGATCGGCCGCTCTATTCAGGGCAATCACTTTGCCAAGTCGGCCGTTGAAACCGCGCTGATTGATGCGCTCGGCCAGAAGACGGGACTTGCAGCGTCTGAACTTTTGGGTGGCCGCCAGCATGACCGCCTTCCGGTCGCATGGACACTCGCCAGCGGTGATACGGCCCGCGATATTGCCGAAGCTGAGGAGATGCTGGCGCGCCGCCGCCACAACATTTTCAAACTCAAGATTGGCAAAGGCGATCCAAAAGCCAACATTGCCCATGTGGCCGCGATTAAAAAAGCGCTGGGCGATCGTGCCTCCGTTCGCGTCGACATCAATCAGGCCTGGAGCGAAGCGACAGCTTCGGCCATGCTGCCCTTGCTTGCGGACGCCGGCGTCGATCTCATCGAGCAGCCCGTGCATCACCGCAATGTCAAGGCGCTGGCGCGCCTGTCGCGCGAAACCTCTGTCGCGATCATGGCGGATGAATCGCTGAACGGTCCGGAAACCGCGTTCCACATCGCCGCCCATTCTGCCGCCGATGTGTTCGCGCTGAAAATCGAACAGTCCGGCGGTCTGTTTGCCACGGCCAAGGTTGCGGCCATCGCCGAAGCAGCGGGCATCGGCCTCTATGGCGGCACGATGCTGGAAGGTGCCGTTGGCACCATTGCCTCCGCGCACCTGTTCTCGACCTTCACGAAGCTGGAGTGGGGAACAGAGCTTTTTGGACCTTTGTTGCTGACAGAAGAAATTCTGACCGAACCGCTCGATTACAGCGATTTTTCGCTGAAGGTTCCGGTGGGTTCTGGCCTGGGCATTAAACTTGATGAGTCGCGTGTCAATCGGTTCCGCCGTGATCGTGCCGAACGCAGCGTTCATCTTCTCAAGACGGGATCGTGATCATGCTGTTTCAGGTGCAAATGGATGTGCGCATCCCCCACGATTATCCGGCCGACAAGGC
>JBOFFO010000112.1:0-1917 GCA_051648665.1 Beijerinckiaceae bacterium
GGTTCAGCGGTTGACGCCGCCCGGCCTTCCCCGGCACAGCGGGGCATGACTGATCCGGCCCCTGATGCGAACCGTCTGCCCATCCGCCAGATGGCGCTTTTCTATGGCGTCGGCATTGCGGCCGCCGTGGTGCATTACGGCACCATGATCGGCCTTGTGGAATGGGCGGGCTGGCGCCCCGTACAGGCGACGCTCGCGGGCTATGTCACCGGCGGCATCACCTCCTACGCCCTCAACCGCTGGCTGACCTATGCGACGCAGCGCAGCCACGCCGAAGCGGGCTGGCGCTTTGCGCTGGTCGCCGGCGTCGGGTTTTTGCTGACCTGGGGGCTGATGTATTTTTTCACCGAGATCATGCCGCTGCGCCGCTATTATATCCTGATGCAAATTCTCACGACCCATCTTGTTATGGTGTGGAGTTTTGCCGCGCATAAATTCTTCACCTTCGGCGAAGCGCGGTCGGAGCGCAGGCCATGATCCGCGTCGCTGCACTGGCGCGATACCCCGTGAAGGGGTTGTCGCCGGAGCCGCTGGCGCGCGTGACGGTGCGGGCCGGCGATTATTTTCCCTGTGACCGGCTGTTCGCGATTGAGGACGGGCCGTCCGGGTTCGATCCGGCCGCGCCGGTGCATCTGCAAAAAATCCGGTTCCTGATGCTGATGCGGCATGAATCGCTCGCGCGGCTGAAAACGCACTATGATGATGAAAGCGGTGTGCTCACGATCCGCGATGCGGGCGGTGCTCTGCTGGCGCAGGGCGATGTGGGCACGGTGGAAGGCCAGCGCGCGATTACGGATTATCTCACCGCTTATATGGGCGAAAAGGCACGCGGGGCGCTGCGGTTTCTGACGGCGCCGCCGGACTTTCGCTTCACCGATTCCAGAAGCGGGTTTGTATCGCTGATCAACAGCGCCAGCCTGTCGGCATTGGAAAATATTACCGGCGCACCGGTCGATGCGCGGCGCATGCGCGGAAATATCCTGCTTGATGGGCTTGGCCCGTGGCAGGAATTTGATCTCGTTGGCGGCGTGCTTGCCATTGGCGATGCGGTGAAACTGAAAATCACCAAGCGTATCGAGCGCTGCGCCGCGACGAATGTCGATCCCGATACCGGCTTGCGCGATCTGACCATCCCGCGCGATTTATTGCGGGCGGCACATCACACCGATTGCGGTGTGTATGCGGAAATACTCAGCGGCGGCGACGTCCGCGTGGGCGATGGCGCGCGTGTGCTGCGCGGGGGTGGCGAGGCCATGGCGTTTTAATCGACACGCAGGCCGTGATGGTGACCGCCAGAGGCTGCTGCTATCGGTCGGAAATAAAAAGCCCGGCGGTGCGCCGGGCTTTTTCATTCCTGCGATGACCGTCATTCCACGGCTTCGCCGCGTGGCGCTTCGGGCGCCGCTTCGGCGGCATCGCCTTCGGCGCCGAAACGGCGGCGGCGGCGCTGGCGGAAGGGGTGCCGGGCTTCATCGTGCGCGGCTTCCGGCCCGTCTGCGGGGGCCGGTGCGCCAGTCTCGCCGCCTTCGGTCAGGGCCGGGCGCGGTGCGCCGCCGGTGATGAAGGCCGGCAGGCCCGCATCCGCCTCAGCCTCGCCGCCCTGCGGCGGCCGGCGATCACGGAAATTGGGACGGTCATTGCGGTCGTTGCGGTTGCGGTCAAAGCGGTTGCGGCGATCACCCCGGTCTGGACGGTCGCCACGCTCCGGGCGGTCGCTGCGTGTTTCGCCGCCTTCGCCAGCTTCAAACGCGGGCCGCTCGCCCCGGTCCGGCCTTTCGCCACGCTCCGGACGATCCTGCCGGTCGCCCCGGTCCTGACGCGGGCCACGGTCTTGCCGGTCATTGCGGTCGAACTGCGGGCGCTCGCGCGGGATGAAGGGCTGACCCTCCGGCTGCGGCTGTTCTCCCGGGTCGGACG
>JBOFFO010000113.1:0-4957 GCA_051648665.1 Beijerinckiaceae bacterium
GCCGATCACCGCAACCAGCAAGGTGTTGAGCAGGCCGACCCAGAACGCGCGGCCATAGGTGCCGGTGGCCGCCGTATAATCGATCAACCGCTGGCCAATATCGAAGCCTGCAATGTTGTTCCAGAAGCCTAGGCCGGAAGCAATTTTCGCCTTCTGCAAATTCTCGATGGCGTTGGTGACTGCGCCATAAACGAGGAAGACGACGAGCAGCAGCAGAACCGCCTGCCAGACAATACCCCGCACCTTCGGATCATACAGCAGCGAAGCCTTTTCACTCGCCTGCTGATCGCTCATCGCACTCATCACTGCCCCCTGCCCCGGTCGCTGCGGCACACAATAGCGCCGCAGCCAAACCCTGCCGGCCGGAAAACCGGCAGAAACTGCGGCTTGTTTTTTTCAGCCGTTTGCCGGCCTTTTTTGATCAGCGGATCGGCGGCGCGTACTGCTAGCCGCCCTTGTTCCACAGGGCGTTCGGTCCACGGGCGATTTTCAGGCGCGAGCCCATGCCGACATTGCGCTCGAACGACTCGCCGTAATTGCCGATGGTTTTGATGGCGCGGTAGGCCCAGTCGTTGGTCAGGCCAATGGCCTCGCCAAACTTGCCTTCGGTGCCGAGCAAGCGCTTGATGTCCGGATTTTCGGACTTCAGCATCTCGTCCACATTGGCCTTGGTGACGCCCAGCTCTTCGGCCGTGACGAGCGCGTAATGCACCCACTTCACAATATCGAGCCACTGGTCGTCGCCGTGGCGTACGGTGGAAGCCAGCGGCTCCTTGGAAATGATTTCCGGCAGGACGATATGGTCATCGGGCGCCGCGAACTTCAGGCGCTCGGCATAGAGGCCCGATGCGTCTGTGGTGAAGGCGTCGCAGCGGCCGGATTCATATGCCTTGGTGGTTTCGTCGTTGGTGGCGAACACCACCGCTTCGTATTTCATCTTGTTGGCGCGGAAGAAGTCAGCAAGATTCAATTCCGTTGTCGTGCCCTGCTGGGTGCAGATCGACGCGCCTTCCAGCTTCTTGGCGGAATCGACACCGGACTTCTTGCGGACCATGAAGCCCTGGCCGTCATAGAAATTCGTTGCGCCGAAATTCAGGCCCAGTGACGTGTCGCGCGACATCGTCCAGGTGGTATTGCGGATCAGCGCATCCACTTCGCCAGACTGGAGCGCGGTGAACCGGTCTTTCGCCGACAGCGGCACGAAGCGCACCTTGTTGCCATCGTTGAAAATCGCTGCGGCTATGGCGCGGCAATAATCGACATCGAGTCCGACCCAGACACCCTTGTCATCGGGAATGCCGAAACCGGCAAGACCGGGACCGACGCCGCAGCGCAACTCGCCGCGCTGCTTGACGCCATTGAGCGTGCCCTGCGCTTCGGCCGGCGTTGCCATCATCAGCGGCGCCGCGATCAGCGCGCCAGCCATTGTAGCCATCAGACGTTTCATGGTGAATTTCCCCTGCAAACTATTTTTTGATCAGGCATTTTCCATGCCAATATGGGTGGCGGTCAACCACCGGAGTGAATGGGCGTCCGGACAGTCCGGACGCCCTGTTTGTTTTTAGCGGATGGGTGGTGCGTATTGCAGGCCGCCCTTGTTCCACAGGCCATTCGTGCCACGGGCAATTTTCAGGTTGGACCCTTGGCCGACGGTGCGCTCAAAGCTCTCGCCGTAATTGCCGATGTGCTTGATGATGCGGTAGGCCCAATCATTCGTCAGGCCAATCGCCTCGCCAAACTTGCCTTCGGTGCCGAGCAAACGCTTGATGTCCGGATTTTCCGATTTCAGCATCTCATCGACATTCGCCTTGGTGACGCCGAGTTCTTCCGCCGTCAGCATGGCGTAGTGGGTCCACTTCACAACATCGAGCCACTGGTCATCGCCGTGGCGCACGGCTGGTCCGAGCGGCTCCTTGGAAATGATTTCCGGCAACACGATGTGGTCAGCCGGGTTGGTCATTTTCAGACGCTCTGAATAGAGGCCCGATGCGTCCGTGGTGAAGGCGTCGCAGCGGCCGGCTTCATACGCCTTGGTGGTTTCGTCGCTGGTGGCGAACACCACCGCTTCATACTTCATTTTGTTGGCGCGGAAGAAGTCGGCGAGATTCAGTTCGGTCGTCGTGCCCTGCTGGGTGCAGACCGACGCGCCGGAGAGTTCAAGCGCTGACGAAATGTTGAGCTTCTTGCGCACCATGAAGCCCTGACCGTCATAATAATTCACCGGGCCGAAATTCAGGCCGAGCGAGGTGTCGCGCGACATCGTCCAGGTCGTGTTGCGCACGAGCACATCCACTTCCTTCGACTGCAACGCGGTGAACCGGTCCTTGGCGGAGAGCGGCACAAACTTCACCTTGGTCGGGTCATTGAAAATCGCCGCCGACATGGCGCGGCAAAATTCAACGTCGAGACCCGTCCATACGCCCTTGTCGTCCGGCACGCCGAAACCGGCGAGACCCGTGTTGGAGCCGCACGCCAGCTGGCCGCGCGACTTCACCTGAGCCAGCGTATCCTGCGCCAGCGCGGGAGCGGCTGCCATCGCCAGCCCCGCGCCCATCACAGCGCCGAAAAGAATGCGTTTCATCGTTCCAGAACTCCTTGTCATGTTGCTTTCAATGGACGGCACGGATCCACCCCCTTTGCTGCATTGCAACGGAAGACCCATCACACTCCTTGATGACGGCCATAACATGAGAGTTTGGCGGGGCGGTCAAGAGGGGCGGCCATGCGGCCAACGACGTTGACGGGGATTTCAATTCCGTCACAAATCGCCGGGATTTCGAGGAACCCCATGCGCAAATACGAAACATCAGAATTGAAACGATTTGGGGCGCGCACGCAGCTTGTGCTCGCTGGCCGCGACCCTGCCGATTCCTTCAACTTCGTGAATCCGCCCATCGTGCGCGGCTCGACTGTGCTCTATGCCGGCCTTGAAGATTTTTCTGTGCGGAAAAATCGTTTCCCCTACGGCACTTATGGCAATCCCACGACGGAAGCGCTGGAGGCCGCGATCAACGCCATCGAAGGCGGCGCGGGCTGCATGCTGTGTTCATCCGGTCTGCTCGCCTGCACGCTGCCGCTGCTGGCGGTGCTGAAGGCCGGTGATCATCTGCTGATCGTCGACTCCGTCTATCGTCCGTTGCGCAATTTTGCCGATGGCATGATGCAGAAATTTGGCGTTGAGGTCAGCTATTACGATCCGCTCATCGGTGCGGACATTGTGCAGCATTTCCGACCCAACACGCGCGCGGTGTGGACGGAAGCGCCCGGCTCGCACACGATGGAGATGCAGGATATTCCCGCGATCTGTGCCGCTGCGCATGCGCATGGGGCGGTTGTGCTCATGGACAACACCTGGGCGACAGGCATTTTCTTCGATGCGCATGCGGCGGGCGTGGATTATTCGGTTCAGGCCGGCACGAAATATTTCGCCGGCCATTCCGATGTGCTGATCGGTTCGGTATCGGCGCGCACGCCGGAGCAATATAAAATTATCCGCGATAGCTGGCATCTGATCGGCAGCATCATTGCGCCGGAGGATGCGTTCCTGACGCTGCGCGGCCTGCGCACGATTCACTTGCGTTTGCCGGAACACCAGAAGTCGGCGCTCACCATGGCGCAATGGTTTGCACAACGGCCTGAAGTGGCGCGGGTGATGTATCCGCCCCTGCCGAGCGATCCGGGTCACGCCTTGTGGAAACGGGATTTCACCGGTGCATCCGGCCTGATGTCGATTGAACTCAAGCCGGTGAGCCGCACAGCCCTCGCCGCTTTCGTTGATCATCTCGCGCTGTTTGGCATGGGCGCGTCCTGGGGCGGCTATGAAAGCCTTGTGCTGCCGTTTGAATGCAGCCCTTACCGCACCGCGACAAAGCCGAATTTTGCCGGGCCGACCGTACGCTTCCATATCGGGCTTGAAGATGTCGCCGATTTGCAGGCGGATCTCGATCAGGGTTTTGCACGGATGAAAAAAGCGGGGTGAGGCCCGAAGCGGGCTGGCCTCAGCCCGCTCTGGTTTTGCGCTTGCGCAGGATCAAAGCGACGTTGCGGATATAAATAAAGACCGCCAGCGCCTGCCCCATGATGATGATGGGCTCGCGCTTCACCAGACCGTAGATCAGCGTCATCACGCCACCGGCCATCGAGAAAAACCAGAACGCCATCGGCATAACGCTTTCGCCCGCGCGTTCGCTGGCGATCCATTGCACGAGAAAACGCGCGGTGAACAGCAACTGCGCGATGACGCCGAAGGCCAGCCAGAAATCGAACTTGGCGACGAACACATCGTAGAAATAATCGATGATCGAGGAATAATAGGCGAGCATTTATGGCTCCATGATCTGCGGCACGCGCTTGCGCCGCCGGATCAGCCACCACACGCCGCTCAGGTCGAGAATACCAACCCAGAGCCGGTCGAAGAAGCCGTAATTGGAAACGCCACTGAGGCGCGGGCGGTCCTTCACATCGACCATCAGCACGTCGTACCCTTCGCGCCGCATCAACGCCGGCATGAAGCGGTGCAGCGCATCGAAATAGGGCAGCGCCAGATAGGCCTCGCGCCGGAACAGCTTCAAGCCGCAGCCGGTGTCGCGCGTACCATCCTTCAGCACGCGCGAGCGCACGCCGTTGGCGACCCGGGACTGGAATTTCTTGAAGCCGGTATCCTTGCGCCCCAGCCGCTGGCCCTGCACGAGGCCGGCGCCCGCCCCGCCCTGCTCGATGGCGGCAACCATGGTTGGCAGAAAGGCCGGATCGTTCTGGCCGTCCCCGTCCATCGTCGCGATGAGAGCACCGCGCGCCGCGCGCACACCGGAGCGCACCGCCGCGCTCTGGCCGCAGGATTCGCGGTGAGTCACGACGCGCAAATGCGGTTTCACCGCTGCCAGCTCCGCCAGCACCTGTGGCGTGCGGTCGGTCGACCCATCATTGACGTAGACGATCTCGAACGGTTGCAGCGCGG
>JBOFFO010000114.1:0-3158 GCA_051648665.1 Beijerinckiaceae bacterium
TGCCGCAAGCACGGCGAAAAAGACATGGGTCTCCACGACCGTGCGGTTTGGGTCAGGCGGCGTTACGGCGGCTCAGGCTCCACGCGGCCGGCAGCGCCAGCGCGCCCAGCACGGTCTTGAACAGCGTCGCGACATAGAACGGCGCAGCGCCGAAGGTCCACGCCTTGCCAAAACCGACAAAGGTCGCGAGCCATGCCAGGCCAAACAGGAAAATGACCGCGTGTCCGATGGCCATCGCGCCGAGCAGCTTGGGAATCGACCGGTCCCAGCCCCGCTCCGCCATCCGGCCGATCACGAAGGCCGCGACCAGGAAACCGAATAGGAACCCGCCTGTCGGGCCAACCATGTAAGCCAGACCAATGCCGCGCTCCGGCGTGCCGGCGAAGACCGGCAGGCCAATCATGCCTTCGAGCAGATACAACGCCACCGTGGCCGCGCCGAGCCGTGCACCATAGGCAGCGCCAATCATCAGCACCACCAGCGTCTGCATGGTCATGGGCACCGGATAAAACGGCACGCTGATCCGTGCAGAAGCCCAAAGCGCCAATGTCCCGGCCACCATCAGCGCCAGCGCCCGCGCTACGGTAATGGCGCTGGAAAGGCCGCGGGTGGGCCACAGCGTGGAAATCAGCGTCGGGGAAGCATACGAGGTCATGGCGAGGTCCTTAAAAAGTCGATCCGCGCAGGGCCGCATCGCGGCCGGGGGATGCCGGCAAACCGTTCGCGCGTGTATAGGCGGGCTGTTGCATCCGCTCAAGCGCTCTGCGCGCCCCCTTCAACCAAGTGCGGAGGCGGCCGCCGCCGGGTAAGCGGAGGGGGTCCACAGGCTTCAGGAGGCGAACGGGCGGAATGGCATCAGAAGCGGAAACGGACGAGCCGCAATTCAATAAGACCTTTAACGCCGCTCCCGGTGAAGCGGTGGCGCTGTCGCCGCTGGTCCGGCGCGTGCTCGCCAATAACACCGGCCCTTTCACCTTTCGCGGCACCTGCTCCTACATCATCGGGCGCGGGCAGGTGGCCATTCTCGATCCCGGCCCCGAGGATGTGGCTCACGTTGATGCCCTGCAAAACGCCGTGCGCGGCGAGACCGTGACACACATCCTCGTCAGCCACACCCATCGCGATCATTCCCCGGCGGCTCGCGCATTGTCGGAAGCCACAGGCGCGCCGATCGTCGGTTGTGCGCCCTACTTTCCGAAGTCCGGCGTTGCCGAACCGGGGCTCGACGCCAGTCATGACCGTGAACATGCGCCGGCGCACATCATGAGAACCGGCGACGTGATTGCAGGTCCGGGCTGGACCTTGGAGGCGCTGGAAACGCCCGGCCATGCCGCCAATCATCTGTGCTTCGCCATGCATGAGGAGAAGGCATTATTTTCCGCCGATCATGTCATGGCGTGGTCCACTTCCATTGTTGCGCCGCCGGATGGGTCGATGGGCGATTACATGCGCTCGCTGGATTTGCTGCGCGGCCGTGATGACACCATCTATTGGCCGGGCCATGGCGGACCCGTGCTTGAACCGCAGCGCTTCGTGCGCGGCCTCGCCGCCCATCGCCGTCAGCGCGAGACCGCCATTCTCAAGCGCCTTGCGGAGGGTGACCGCACCATTCAGCAGATGGTCCCGGTCATGTATGCAGGCGTGCCGCAGGCGCTGCATGGCGCGGCGGCATTGTCCGTGCTCTCGCATCTCGATGATCTGATGCAGCGCCATCTCGTGCGCAGCGATTCCGGGCCAGTACTGACCGCGCAATATTGGCTGGCGTGATCCGCGCAATGCGATGCCGCGCTATTGCGCATCCTGCGCGCGCGCGACTTCGGCCATAAATTTTTCAATGCGCGCTGCATTCGCCCCAAAATCATGGCGGCCATAGCGGGAGGCCGAGCGCATATCGATCCGTGCGCCATTGGCCTGCGGTTTTATGCGCACCACGATATCATCGGGAAAACGCAACAGCATGGTGCGCGCAATGGCTTCGATGCGGCCAGCGCCGCCGCGCCCGCCGGGCGGAACCGCTTCGATGATCTGCCAGCCCATGGATTTCGCCGCTGTCAAAGCGATGGCGAAGACTTCATCCGGCGATTGTTCGATAGGCGTCGGCACCAGTCCGCCGTAGGACTCGCGCTGCTTTGCGCGCACATCGGGCGGCGGCAGGTCACGGATCGCGGCGCCGCGCGCAGCCAGTGTGGCGCGTGAGCGCGAAAACACCGGCGGCTCCACCAGATCCGTGGAAATATCATTGATGACCGGCAGGGTCAGGCCCTTCAGCAGCAGGAAGGCTGGATAAGCCAGAATGGCCCCGGTGATCAGCAAGGCCGCGATGGCCTTGCCTGCGCCGCGATAACCTTCGCGCCAGATGCCGACGAGCGAAAAACTTGCCAGCAGCGCAGCAAGCAGCGCCAGCAGTAAGGCAGCGCCCAGCACCGCCGCCATTTCTGGAAAGGCAATCTGGCCAGAGCGCACCACCAGCGTGCCGATGCCCAGCACCGCCAGCGCAAACCATGCCAGCCGCCGGCTCCACAGCGCGCTGCGCGAAACCGGGTCCTCAAGAACGGCGCGTCTCACGGGCTGGTCGGGAATTGATAGGTTTTGAACATGTCGCGCAGTGCCGTCTTCTGAATTTTGCCGGTAGCGGTGTGCGGAATTTCTGGCACGAACGCCACATCATCGGGCATCCACCATTTCGCGATCTTGCCGTCCATGAAGCGAAGAATATCCGCCTTGTCTGGCGCTTTACCTTGCTTGGGAACAATGACCAGCAAAGGCCGCTCGTCCCATTTCGGATGGGTGATGCCGATCACCGCAGCTTCCGCCACATCAGGATGGCCGACAGCGAGATTTTCCAGATCGATGGATGAAATCCATTCGCCGCCTGATTTGATTACATCCTTGGCGCGGTCGGTGATTTGCATATAGCCATGGGCATCAATCGTCGCCACATCACCGGTATCGAAATAACCTTCATCGTCGAGAATTTCGCCGCCATCATTCTTGTAGTAGGCGGACGAGATTGCGAAGCCGCGCACCTTGAGCCGGCCGAAGGTTTTCCCATCCCACGGCTGGCGGTTGCCATTGTCATCAGTGATTTTCATTTCAACGCCGAACGGCGCATGGCCCTGTTTCTGTTTCAGATCATAGAGCGCATCACCTGTCAGATG
>JBOFFO010000115.1:0-3147 GCA_051648665.1 Beijerinckiaceae bacterium
TTGCCGAGCTTGGAAATATCGAAGATTTCGAGAATCTTCGCTTCGCCGAGCCGCTCCTCGCGCAGCGTCGGTGCAAGCATGCCCGACATCGCGCCCTTCACGTCATCCACGAGGTTGTAGATGATGTTGTAGTAGCGGATTTCGATGCCGGCGCGTTCCGCCGATTCACGCGCTTCCTTGTGGGCGCGCACGTTGAAGCCGATGACCGCCGCATTGGCGCCTTCCGCCAGCGTGATGTCGGATTCGGTGATGCCGCCGACGCCGGAATGAATGACGCGCGCGGCGACTTCCTCGTTGCCGAGTTTTTCGAGCGCACCGACGATGGCTTCGACCGAACCCTGCACGTCGCCCTTGACGATGAGCGGAAATTCCTTGCGGCCAGCGCCTTCCTTGATGCCCTTCATCATTTCCGCCAGCGAGCCGCGCATCGTCGACTGACGGGCGACAGCCTTCTCGCGCTTCTGCCGTTCGCGATAAGCGGTAATTTCGCGGGCGCGCGCTTCGGATTCAACCACGGCCACGCGGTCGCCTGCATCGGGCACGCCGGAGAAGCCGAGCACCTCGGCCGGATAGGAAGGCCCGGCTTCACGCACCTGATCACCCTTGTCGGAAATCAGTGCGCGCACCTTGCCCCATTCGGACCCGGCGACAACGATATCACCAACCTTCAACGTGCCGCGCTGCACGAGCACGGTGGAGACCGGACCTCGGCCGCGATCGAGCTTCGCCTCGATAATCGTGCCTTCGGCAGCGCGCTCCGGGTTGGCCTTGAGGTTGAGCAGTTCCGACTGGAGCGCGATGGCTTCAAGCAGACCGTCGAGATTGGTCTTGTTCTTGGCCGACACCTCCACATCCTGCACTTCGCCGCCCATTTCCTCGACCTGCACTTCATATTGCAGCAGTTCGGTGCGCACGCGCTCCGGCTTGGCGTCGGGCTTGTCGATCTTGTTGATCGCAACGATCAACGGCACCTTCGCTGCCTTGGCGTGATTGATGGCCTCGATCGTCTGCGGCATGACGCCATCATCGGCAGCAACGACCAGCACGACAATGTCCGTCACCTTCGCGCCACGGGCGCGCATGGCGGAGAAGGCGGCGTGGCCGGGCGTATCGATGAAGGTGATCAGTGCGCCATTGGGCGCGGTCACCTGATAGGCGCCGATATGCTGGGTGATGCCGCCGGCCTCGCCCGACACGACATTGGCCTGACGCAGCGCATCAAGCAGCGATGTCTTGCCGTGATCGACATGGCCCATAATCGTCACCACGGGCGGGCGCGATTGCAGGCTCTCATCGGCATCCGGCGCGTCGAACAGGCCTTCGACCACATCCGAATCCGCCACGCGGCGCACGGAGTGGCCCATATCCTCGGCGATGAGCTGCGCCGTATCGGCGTCAATCACATCGTTGATCTTGAGCATCTGACCCTGCTTCATCAGCAGGCGGATGACATCCACGCCCCGCTCGGACATGCGGTTGGCGAGTTCCTGAATGGTGATCGTTTCAGGAATGATGACCTCGCGAATGAGCTTTTCCTTCGGGCCGTCCTCCTGCCGCGCATTCATGCGCTGCATGCGGCGCCGCCACGCGGCGTCGGAATGGGTGCGCTCGTCGTCATCGAAATTCGATGTGACGGTCAGGCGGCCACGGCTGCGGTCTCCGGCACCCGATTTTGGCGTGCGGGACGGGGCCGGCGTCTTGGCGCCGCCACCGGGCCGGCGGGCGCGCAATGCGCCGGCATCGCCATCATCCGCACCGCGCTCGCCGCGCGGGCCAGCACCGCGGGACGGCGCACCGCGTCCGCCCACAGGAGGCGGATCGCCGGGCAGGGGAACAGACAGGCCGGGCGCTCCACAGGGACGTGGACCGCCCGGACGCGGGCCACGGTCACCACCGGGACCACCGGGGCGCGGGCCACGGTCGCCACCGGGTCCGCCAGGACGCGGGCCACGGTCGAAACGATCACCGCCAGCACCAGCAGGGCGCGGACCGCGATCGCCACCGGGGCCGCCGGGGCGGGGTCCGCGATCTCCACCGGGGCCGCCGGGCCGCGGGCCACGCTCGAAACGGTCGCCGCCAGGGCCGCCAGCGGGACGCGGACCACGATCCGGACGGTCACCACCGCGCGCATCGGCGCCGCGTTCCGTCCGTTCCGGACGTGCCGTCGCTTCGCCAGCGGGACGCGGGCGGTTGAACACGATCTGTTGCGGGCGACGGCCGCCGGTGCCGACGCTGTAGCCGCTTGCGCCGGGGGCCGCAGGCCGCTCCTGACGCGGTTCTGCTGCCTGTGCGGTTGCAGGCGCGGCACTGCGCGGCTCAGGCTCGCCGAGCCGGCGGCGGGCCTCGTCAGCGGCGCGGCGCTTGAGATCTTCCTCACGGCGGTGTCGCTCATCTTCCTCGCGCTTGCGCGCTTCGGCAGCTTCACGCTCGCGCGTTTCCTGCGCCAAACGCTCGGCGCGGATCGCCGCATCGGATTCGGCGCGCTTGCGCTCCTCTTCCTCGCGGGAACGGGCATCAGCGAGCACTGAGGCGCGCGCCGCCATTTCGCTATCGCTGAGCGGACGCAGCACCAGACCGGAGGGGCGCGACGGCGCAACGGGCGCAGGCTTGCGCGGCGCGGCCGTGTCGGGAGCGGCGGGCGTTGCGGCGGCACGCGCGGCCGGGGCAGATGGCGCGGCGGCTGGCGCCTTTGTCGCAGTCGGCGATGCAGGCGCGGACTCAGGTCCGTGCGCCCGGCGCGTGACCTTCTTTTCGACCACAACGGCCTTGGTGCGCCCGTGGCTGAAGCTCTGCTTCACCACGCCCTGTTCGACGGGGCGCTTGATCGTGATGGTCTTGGACGGCGCCGTTACATGCAACGTCTGGTCGCCGGGTTTCTTCGTATCGGTCATTCCGCTTGTCGTTCCTGCGCGGTTAAGTCGTCCCGGACTGGGCAGCCCGGCATTCATCATCAGTCCGTAGTGGCCGGAATGTCTGTTTCGTCTGTCGCCTCACTGCCGGTATCGCCCCGGTAACGGAGCAAGATCCGGCAACGATCCAGACAGGCACGGGCCACAGACGCGGCGCTGAGCGCAGCGTGTATCACATGAGTGCGGCCCAAAGCCAAATCCATTTGCGTCACAGTAAAGGGAGAAAACGCCTCAACCG
>JBOFFO010000116.1:0-3974 GCA_051648665.1 Beijerinckiaceae bacterium
AGGGCGAGCGTTCGTTTCTTGTGAGCCTGCGCGGGCCGGGGCGGCTGTTTGGGCTGACGCAGTTCGGCAACGACATGTTCGATGTCATTCTGCGGGTGCAGCCCGGCCTAGGGCCAACCGGTGCGGGCGAAATCCGGGAAATGGCGAAGGTTGGAATCGCCAACATCGCCCGCATTGCGGACCGTCCGCCGCAGCCGGGCGGACCGCAGATGCTCGGCGCTGATGCAGCGGAAACGATTCTTCAGGAATTTCTGCCGCGCGCCGTGGATGCGATCGCCTCGACGCTGGGCGGCTTGCTGAATTAGCGGCCTGTCAGGGTGCTGGTGCGGTGCGCCTCGCGCGTCGCGGCGGCGGGGGCCGGGGCCGCGATCAGGATGGTGCGGCGCTGGGCGCGCACCGGGGCGGGCCGGTAAAGCTGCTTGGTCGCATCCACCACATGCACGCCGGCAAAGGGCAGGTTCAGAAACTGGCCGATGCGCTCCCAGGCCGGAGCGGTTTTCAGCATCATGCGCCGTTGCAGCGGCGGGAAGAACAGGGCCTCGCGCCATGTCTCCGGCGAGAACAGCGCCTGCCGCATCAAATCCGCCAGCTGGCCGGAAGAATAGGGCTGACCATGGCCAAAAGGCGTCGTGTCCATCCGCGCCCACAGGCCGCGCCGGTTCGGCACGATGCAGATGAGCCGCCCGCCGGGATTGAGCACGCGCCACGCCTCATCGAGCATGTCGCGCGGCGTCACCAGCGTCTCCAGCGCATGCACGAGGAGAATGCGGTCAATCGAGGCGTTTGGCAGGGGAATTTCATACGGGTCGATCAGTGCGGTGGCGGACAGGCCATCGCCCGGCCAGTTCACCACCCCCTGCGCGGCGGGCATCAGCGCCAGCACGCGCTCGGCTTCGCCGCGCATGGGTTGCAGGAACGGGGTGGCATAGCCAATGCCGGCGACAGACTGCCCCGTCGCGTCCGGCCACAGCCCGCGCACCACGCGGTTAAGGTAACGCCGCGTCATCGCGCCGAGCGGCGAAGCGTAGAAAGAGCGCAGATCGACGACATCCATGGCCATGCCGTCAATGTAGGCGCTCGTCGTGCGGGCCGGAAGCGTCCGCGCAGGAATAAAGTGAATCGCGCATGGCGATTATGCCGCGCTGAAGCGCCGCATGCGGCTTGCGTTGCAGGACCGCAGCGTTTCTATTCGCGCCAATCCAAGGAGTTCGATCATGCCCGCCCAATTTGAAGTGTTCCGCTGCCTCACCGACAACACCGGCGTGCTGATGCATGACGACGCGACCGGCGCGACCGCCGCCATCGATGTGCCGGATGCGCAGGCCGTGCTCGATGCGGCCGCGCGGCGGGGCTGGACCATTTCGCACATCCTCATCACGCATGAGCATGCGGACCATATTCAGGGCGTCGCGGCGGTGAAGGACAAGACAGGCGCGCGCGTCATCGGCCCGGCGCTGGCGGCGCAGGCCGCGCCGGTGGACGATATTGTTCGCCAAGGGTCAACGGTAAGTGTCGGCAGTCTCACTGGCAGCGTGCAGGAAACGCCGGGCCATGCGGCCGGGCATGTGATTTTTCATTTCCCTGCGGCAAAAGCGGCGTTCGTCGGCGATGTGCTGTTCGTCATGGGATGCGGCCGCGCGTTTGGTTCGGCTGAAGACCTGTTTCACTCCGTCGAGAAAGTTCGCGCCCTGCCGGAGGAGACGCAGCTTTTCACCGGGCATGACTACACTTTCGCGAATGCG
Organism: Beijerinckiaceae bacterium; assembly: GCA_051648665.1. GTDB lineage: Bacteria > Pseudomonadota > Alphaproteobacteria > Rhizobiales > Beijerinckiaceae > Terrirubrum. Next base: position 1,743 of record JBOFFO010000116.1, read on the forward strand.
CGGTTCGCCGTGCATGTGGATGGCGATAATACGGCGCTGCGCGAACGCTTCGCGGCGGCGGAAAAATCGAAGGACGCCGCGCGCTTCTGGGGCGTGACAACACTGAAGCAGGAATTGGCGACCAATCCTTACCTGCGGCTGCGCGATGCGGCGGTGAAAGCCGGCGCGGGGCTTGGCGATGATGCCGCGCCTGTCGATGTGTTCGTCAAGCTGCGCACCATGAAAAATACATTCGCGTAAAGCCATGAGCGATCTGCGCACGGCGCGCGACATCATCAGGCTGCTCGATCTGAAGCCGCATCCCGAAGGCGGATATTATCGCGAAACCTTTCGCGATCCGCGCACCGATGCAAACGGGCGCAGTGTCTCGACGCTGATTTATTTTCTGCTCGATGCCGGCGCGGTGTCGGACTGGCACCGGGTCGATGCCACGGAAATCTGGCACTGGTATGCGGGCGCGCCGCTCGTCATCACCGTGTCAGAGAACGGCCATGACGCGAGCGCACATCATCTCGGCAACGCCTTGCACACGGGCCAGCGCCCGCAAATTGTCGTGCCAGCGGGATGGTGGCAGACCGCCACATCGCTCGGCGCATGGACGCTGGTGGGCTGCACGGTCGCGCCTGCTTTTGAGTTTTCCGGCTTTGAAATGGCGCCGGAGGGCTGGCGGCCGACGCCGAGAGGGCTCACATGATATACGAACGGCTCATCGGCTGTTCTTGAACATATCCGTCAATTTCGAGGGCTTTTCCTTGCCGGTCTGCATGGTGACTTCCGATACGCGCCAGTTGTCACCCTGTTTGACAAAAAAGAATGTGTTGGTGTTGTCCTGTTTAAAGTTCTTGAATTTTGCGGTGACTTTCGCCTTCTCGCCGCTGATTTCCGCAGGCGATATTTGCACGTCGCTCAATTCGTAGTCCTGCCCATTGATAATGAAATCGGCGTCGAAGGCGCAGGGTGCCCCGCCGTTCTTTTTCATGCAGGCGTCGTCTTTCCTGAACAGCAGCCAGAGCGGACGTGCAGCGCGCTTCTGCACGAGGCCGTAATTGGCGTGACGCATCAACTTATCGTCTTTTTCGGCGCGCTTGTAGAGGTCATAGATGGATCTCACCCACACAGCCGGATCAGGCTCCTTGGGATTAACGCCGTGCGCTGGTGCAGGCTGCGCCAGGGCTAAGCAGATGCTCGCTGCCATGATGAGAGTTGTGGCGAGGATTGTCTTGCCGGTCATGGCTGCTCCTCTAGTGAATATGGCTGCCGCCATTGGCATCGACTTCCGTGCCGGTGCAATAGCTCGATAAATCGCTGGCGAGAAACACAGCGCAGCCGGCAATTTCCGCCGGCTTGCCGGCGCGGCCGAGCGGAATATCCTTGAGAATTTGAGCGCCGCGTTCTGTCGTCAGCAGATCGCCAATGATGTCGGTATCGACAAGGCCAGGGCAGATGGCGTTGACCCGGACCTGTTCGGGCGCAAGCTGGCGCGCCATGGCCTTGGTCAGGCCGAGAATCCCGCCTTTGGCGGCGGAATAATGCGGGCCGCCGAAAATGCCGCCGCCACGCTGGGCGGAGACCGACGCGATGTTAATGATCGAGCCGCGTTTCTCGCGCCGCATATGCGGAATGACAGCCTGGCTCATATAAAGCGTGCCGCGCAGGTTCACGTCGAGCACAGCGTTATAATCCTGCGGCGTGATCGCCATGATGTCGCGTGGCTGGGAAATGCCGGCATTGTTGACCAGCACATGGACCGCGCCGAAATCGCTGAGCACGGCGGCGACAGCGGCGATGCATTGCTCATGCTGGGTCACATCACAGCGATAGCCCTTGTGGCCGCGCCCGTGCAGGGCCGCGGCGGCGAGTTTCGCCTGCTCGTCATCGAGATCGAGAATGACGACCTTGCCTCCCTGCTCAGCGAAGCCTTGCGCAATGGCGCGGCCAATGCCGCGCTTGCTGGCCGCGCCGGTGACGATGCAGATTTTATTATCGAGCAGCATTTTTTCCCTCCCGTCATTCCGGAAACCGCGCAGCGGGTGTCCGGAATCCATAAGCACCAAAACTTAATTCAATCGGCCGCAAACTGGGTTCCGGGCTCGCGGCTTTCGCCGCGTCCTGGAATGACGCAAACGGTTACGCCGCATTCTTCCGTGTCAGAAAATCGCCCATGCGCTGCAACGCCTTTTCGATGTTGGGCAGCGAATTGGCGTAGGACAGGCGGATATAGCCTTCGCCATG
>JBOFFO010000117.1:0-2534 GCA_051648665.1 Beijerinckiaceae bacterium
ACCATGCGCGCAATTTCATGCGCCTCACGGATATTGCCGCCGCCGCTGGCCAGATGCAGTTCTCTGATCTCGCGTGCTTCGGGCCGCGCCATGAAACTGCGGAAGGCGTCAGCATCGCCTTTCTGGATATTGCCGGCCATCAGCGCCACCGTGCCGCGCTGCTGGAATTGCACGGCATGCGCTGGCAGCGTCGTCAGCGCAGAGCAGCAGGCGAGGGCGAGGACGGCACGGCGCATGGCATGTCTCACGCAACAGACGGGTGTAAGCAGCAAACGCCGTTGCGGTGCATGCCGCAACGCCAATCCATTGCAAGGCCCAACAGACTCTTAACGCGCCTGTTCCAGCCCATGCGGATCGAGCCGCACCGGCGCAAAACCGTCCGCCGCCAGCGCTGCCAGCAGATCGCGCGCATGCGCCGCATCGCGCGTTTCGACAGTGAGATCGACCGACACGCCCTTCGCCGGCACATCGATGAACATGCGCCCGTGGCTGACTTCCAGAATGTTCGCGCCCAGCGCGCCGATGCGCGTGGTGATCTGGCCGAGCAGGCCGGGCCTGTCGCTGGTGGTGATGCGGAACGAAATAATCCGGCTCTCGCGCTCCAGCGAACGCACCATGATCGAGGCCAGCAGGCGCGCATCGATATTCGCGCCGCACAGGATAAGCCCGACCTTGCGTCCGGCAAAGCGTGCGTGCTGTTGCAGCACAGCGGCAAGCCCGGCTGCGCCTGCGCCTTCCGCCATCACATGCTGATCGGTCGCAAACAGGTTGATGGCCTGCTCGATCTCATCCTCGCTGACCAGCAGCACATCGGAAAAATGCGTGCGCACAATCGGCAGCGTGCGCGTGCCGACGGTTTTCACCGCGATGCCCTCCGCCAGCGTCGCGCCGCCGATGGGATGATCGGTGTTCCGCAGCGCGTTGTAGAAGGAGGGATACAGCGCCGCTTCAACGCCGATAATGTCGATGGACGGTTTCAGCGCCTTCGCCGCCACTGCATTGCCGGCGCCGATGCCGCCGCCGCCGAGCGGAATGACAAGGCAATCGAGATCGGGAAAATCGGCAAGCAACTCCAGCGCAATGGTGCCTTGCCCCGCCATCACCAGCGGATCATCGTACGGGTGCAGCAGCACCGCATTGTCGCGCGCGATGCGCCGTTCGACCTCCTGCTGCGATTCATACAGCGTCTCGCCGAACAGCACGACCGTTGCGCCATGCGCGCGGGTGTTCTCGACCTTCACCAGCGGCGTCGATTCCGGCATGACGATGGTCGCAGGAATATTCAGCCGCGCCGCGTGGTAGGCGACAGCCTGCGCGTGATTGCCGGCGGACATGGCGATGACGCCGCGCCGTTTTTCATTTTCGCTGAGCGTCAGCAGCCGGTTGAGCGCGCCGCGTTCCTTGAACGAGCCGGTGGCGTGCATCGTCTCGTATTTGACAATCACAGTCGCGCCGGTGCGGCGCGACAGGCGCGGCGAACGCAGCGCCGGCGTGCGTTGCAGATGGGGCGCGAGGGCGGCCTGCGCACGTTCCACATCAGCCAGCGTGATGCTGGGAGGAGTGCTCATTACAAATTCCTTCACACGCGCCGGGGCATCAGATCGCGGTAGCCGAAAAATCCGCCGGGCCGCAGCCCGAGAATAATCGCCAGTAGCACAAACACCGCGACATCGCGCCACTCGATGGGAAAATAGGCCGACCACACCGCTTCGATCAATCCGACGCACAGTCCGCCCAGCCACGCGCCGCCGATGGAGCCGATGCCGCCGAGAATGGCGCCCACCAGCGCTTTCAGGCCAAACACCGCGCCGCCGGAAAATCCCATGCCGCCGAGATGCACGCTGAGCAGAAATCCCGTCAGCGCCGCCAGACCAGCGGCCATCACGAAACTCGTCTGCGCCACGCGCTTCAGATCGACACCCATCAACGACGCGGCCAGCGCATCATCCGCCGCCGCGCGCCAGCGCAGGCCGAACCGGCTGATCCGCATGGCGATCAACAGGCCCAGACCAAGCAGCAGCGCTATGCCCGTGACGCCGGCCGCCGCAGGCGTCATGGTTGCAGCGAAAGCCGGCGCGTGGAGGAGGGGCACCGGTTCGTTCCACACAGGCGAAAGCCAGCGCCGTCCGCTGCCCTGCGCCAGCCGCACCGCTTCGGCGAGAAAAATCGCCAGCCCGATACTGATGATCAGCACATGCTGGCCGGAGCGCTGCATCACCGGCACAAAGACAGCACGCGCCGTGACACCGCCGGCCCCTGCGACGGACCAAAGGCAAACCATCAACCCGATGACCAGCAAAATCAGCGGCGCGCCGATCCCGGCCATTTCTCCCACGGCAACGCCAAACGCTGTTGCCGCCGCACCCAGCAGCGCAAATTCGCCGAACACCAGCAGAATGCGTCCGGCAAGCCCGTAAATCAGGGCATAGGCGCAAGCGAGCAGAGCAGTCATGGTCATCAGCGGGGCAGCACTTGCGGCGTGCTGCACTGCCGCCGCCACAGTATTGGAGCTTGTGCCGAACAGCGCGGCGCGC
>JBOFFO010000118.1:0-4052 GCA_051648665.1 Beijerinckiaceae bacterium
TGCTCGTGCCGAGCATGCGCGCCGCCTCGATCAAGCGTGGCTCGACAAATCGCGCACCGCGATAGGCATTGATCAGACAGGGTGGAAATGCGCCGGCGAAAATGATCATCACAGGCCCACCGATGCCGGTGCCAAACCACAGGGCCGCAAATGGCACCCATGCGATGGGTGCGATGAATCGCAAGCCGTCGAAAATCGGCGTGACAATATCGTCGAGCAGACGGAACCAGCCCATCATCAGACCGAGTGGAATGCCAATGATTGCCGCAAGAATCACGCCATAGGCATAACGCTGGAAACTTGATGCGAGATGTTGCGGCAGCGTTGCGCCTGCGAAAGGTTGCGTGAGCAGTGTGAAAAATCGCGTCGCAACATCAAACGGACTTGGCAAAAACTGGCGCGGCACAATTCCGGTGGCGGACAGGAACGTCCAAAGACCAAGGAAAATCGCAACGCCGAAAGTGCCCCATGCAATGGTTTGGCTTAGCGTGAGGGGTTTGGCGTTCATGGCGTCAATCCCTCGCCGCCATGTTCCACGCCAGCGCCCGCTGTTCGGCCTGAGTCAGCAGCCAGGTTGTTGCAAAACCGAGCACGCCGACTGTGACCATGCCGACGAGGATCATGCCCGGATAAATATCCTGCTGCGCCATGTTGAGCACAAAGCCGACGCCAACGAGCGCGCCGACTAACTCAGCTGCAACCAGTGTCGTCCAGCTCGCCTGGAGTGAGAGGCGCAGGCCGGTGAAAATCATAGGGGAAGCGGCAGGCACAATCACTTCGCGCACCATGCGCCAGCGCGGCGTGCCGAGCATTGTCGCAGCCTCGATGATGGGGCGATCGATGTTCCGCACGCCGGCAAAGCTGTTGATCACCGAAGGCACAAAGGCTGAAAACCAGATCACCATGATCTTGGCGGCGTCGCCGAGGCCTAGCCACAGAATGGCCAGCGGAATCCACGCCAGCGGCGGGATGGGACGGATGACCAGAAAAACCGGGTTGATCGCCGCCTCAACGCGGCGGTCCCAGCCCATCCAGAGGCCCAACGGCACGCCGGTGGCGATCGCCACCGTAAAACCCAGCACGACCAGCTTCACGCTATGAATCGCATGAGCGAGAAGTGGCGCGCCAGCATAACCGCGGGAGCTGATCTGAGTGAGGGACTGCCAGAATTCAGCAGGCGAGGGGAAGCGCGCGCTGCTGATCAAGCCCGTGCCTGTGGTCAGCACGAACCACATCGCAATCACTGCCGTGACGGTGCCGATGCCAATCCATCCCCGACGCTTCAGCACAAACCCGCTCCTTGCGCGCCCTTCTTATGATAGCGCTTTCATTGAAGGTTTCAGGAAAGTGCAAGCGTGTCAATTGTTGTGAGAGAACTCAAATGCCAGTTTGTCGCTTGCACTCGCCTTCTTGCGGATGAAAGAATTTTCATTCATGGTTGCCGCATGAGTGTGCCGCGCAAGCCCCGTCTGATTGATGTCGCCCGCGATGCCGGTGTTTCACCCGCCACAGTCTCGCGCGCCATTGCGCAGCCTGCGCTTTTGTCTGCGGAAACGCTGTTGCGCGTGCGGGCCAGCGCCCGGCGCCTGGGATACAGCCCTGATGCGGCGGCACGGGCGCTGGCGTCGGGCCGATCCATGACGATCGGCGCTGTCATGCCGACACTCGACAATACCATTTTCTCCCGCGCCTTGCAGGCGATGCAGCGGGTTCTGGCGGCTGAGGGGTATCAACTGCTCGTCGCTTCGCATGATTACAATGATCATGCGGAGACGGAAGCCGTCCGCACATTGCTGGGGCGGGGCGTGGACGGGCTGATGCTTGTCGGTGCCGAGCGGGCGCCGGAAACGCTCGAGTTGTTGCAGATGGCGGGCGTGCCGGTTGTGCTGACATGGTGCGGCACAGCCGATGCCTTGTCCGTGACTGTGGATAATGCGCGCGCCGGCGCACTGATGGCCGAGCATTTGCTGGCGCTGGGGCATCGGCGCATCGGCATGATCAGCGGCTGGCACACATTTAATGACCGGCAACAGGCGCGCATGCAGGGCGCGCGGGCCTGCCTCGAACAGGCGGGAATCGGTTTGCCGCAGGCGCTGGCGATCCAGCAACCGACATCCATTGCCGGCGGGCGCGCCGGATGCGCCATGTTGCTGGCTCTGGCCGATCCTCCCACGGCTATCATCGGCGGCATCGATCTGATCGCCATAGGTTGCGTCGTTGAAGCGCAGGCGCGTGGGCTGGCCGTGCCAGCAGACCTGTCCGTTGCCGGCATCGACGATCTCGATATGTCGGCGCACCTTTCGCCATCGCTGACGACTGTTCATGTGCCGACCGCGCAGATCGGAGCGGAAGCCGCGCGCAAACTTGTGGCTGTCCTGCAGAATCGCCCTGCCGTTATGGCGACAGATCTGCCGGTTGAACTGATCGTCAGGCGCTCTACCGCAGGATCAAAGGCAGGGCGCGTTTGATTGATATTGGGGAATGTCAGTCGCCTCCCACCCCCTTCATAAATTACTAGGCTCAGGACTCATTGATCAGAGCCAGAAGATGACGGTTGCGGCGATACAGATGGCGGAGAAGAAGGTTTGCGCGCATCTGTCGTAGCGCGTGGCGATGCGCCTCCAGTCTTTCAGTCGGCCAAACATGTTTTCAACTTTGTGGCGCTGCCGATAGAGACTTTTGTCGTGCGCAATGGGCGCTTTGCGGTTGGCTTTTGAAGGAATGCAGGGCGTAATCCCTCTTTGCGCAAGCGCGTTGCGGAACCATCCTGCATCGTATCCACGGTCCCCGAGTAATTCGCTGGCCTTTGGCAATGCGGGCAACATCAGCGCTGCGCTGCGATAATCGCTCATCTGACCTTCGCTGAGCGTCATCACGAGCGGCCGGCCTTTGCCGTCACAAACGGCGTGCAGCTTCGAGTTCAAGCCGCCTTTCGTGCGCCCGATACATCGGGAAACATCCGTCTCGAACGAAATCGATTCACTGGATCGATTTCTTTTGTTCTCGACTTTAGCAGGCTGGCTGCGGTGCGATGGGCTTTCAGGTGTGTGGCGTCAATCATCAGCCGTTTCGGCTTTCCGGCCTCCGCTGCAAGGGCAGCAAAAATCTTGTTGAACACGCCGAGCCTGCTCCACCGGATGAAGCGATTATAAATCGTCTTGTGCGGCCCGTATTCCTTTGGCGCATCGCGCCAGCGCAATCCATTGCGGATGACAAAAATCACGCCGCTGATGACGCGCTGATCGTCAACGCGGGGAATGCCGTGCGACAAAGGAAAATACTGCTCGATGCGGCGCATCTGCGCCCCAGACAGGAGACACATTTCGCTGATGACGATGCCTCCTTCGCACCGTCATGGAATCACCGTCACGCAGAAAATGCAACAGATTTAATAGGTCCTGAGCCTAGTTTCTGTCCATGGTTTGCCGAATGGACACAATTGTAGCAACAAGCGTGAAGGCGATCCATGCGGGCAAAAGCGGCAATCCAGTCAGCATGTTCAAGAGCAGCGCAATAATAGCTGCCAGACACCAATATACTGACATTGAAATTATGTTCCAACTTCTTGAAGAAGGTCTTTTCATGCAGTTAGCTCCAATTGCTATCACAAAGTGTGTTTAAAGTGGAGTCATTCAACTGCGCGTTCCAGTCCGCCCGAAACGCTGCATATTTCGTGGCCTTGTATGCGATGGAATGGATCTGCCCGCTGCCGGGCAGTTGCGGCAGTTTATCCACGCCCTCCGCCGCCGTGAACCCTGGCGTATTATCCTGCGTGGTGCGCCGGTCGGTCTGGAAATAAATCGTTTCCGCCGTGCCTGTTGTGCCATTGGTGCGCGTGAATAATCCCTGAAAGCCGCGATCATGCCCGGCATTTGGGCCGGTGACATCGCTGCGCGTCAGCGAAATGGAGGCAATGCCTGCTTCGGCCAGCGTCTGCAATTCGCCGGCATCGGCAACGCCGTTCTGGTTGAGATCGCGCCACACGCGCAGCTTGGCGAATTCCCGGTCCGCCGCATCGATCACGCCATCATGGTTGGTATCGAGCGTTTCCA
>JBOFFO010000119.1:0-6004 GCA_051648665.1 Beijerinckiaceae bacterium
TCAACGGCAGCGACAGCTTCGTCTATCGTCCTTCCGATGGCGCGGCGAGTGGCGGTGACACCGTGGTGACCTTGACGGTCAACGCGGTGAATGACGCACCGGTCTCTGCCGCCGATGGCCCCTACGCCACGAATGAAGACACAGCGCTGACCGTCAGTGCCGCTAACGGCGTTCTGGCCAACGACATGGATGTTGAAGGAACAGCGCTGGAAGCCGTGCTTGTGACTGGCCCGACGCGCGGCACGCTGGTTCTCAACAGCGATGGTTCCTTCTCCTACACGCCGTTCGCCAATCTCAACGGGCCGGATACCTTCACTTACCGCGCGACAGATGGGGAATTCAATTCAGCCCCGCAAACCGTCACGATCAATGTCGCATCGGTGAACGACGCGCCGGTCGCTGTCGATGACTCCTACGCCGTCAATGAAGACGGCGTGCTCAACATCGTTTCGCCCATGGTCGGTGTCGTGTCCAACGACACGGATGTCGATGGCGCGGCAACGCTGACGGCATCGCTTGTCACCGGTCCGGCCAACGGCGCGCTGGTGCTGAATAGCGACGGCACGTTCACCTATACGCCTGATGCCAACTTCAATGGCACGGATTCATTTTCCTACCGTGTCAATGACGGCGCTCTCAACAGCAACATCGCGACCGCCACCATCACGGTGAATGCGCTGAATGATGATCCGGTCACGGCCAATCAGAATCTGACAGTGGATGAGGATACGCCGCTGAATGGCGCCATCGGCGCCACGGATGTGGATGGCGATTCATTATCCTACAGCCTCGATACCGCGCCTGCGAATGGCACGGTCACGCTCAACCCGTCGACGGGCACCTTCAGCTATCAGGGTGCCGCTAATTTCAATGGCTCCGACAGCTTCACCGTTTTGGTCAGCGACGGTGCTGGCGGAACGGCCTCCGCAACCGTCAATGTGACCGTCAACCCGGTCAACGATGCACCTGTGGCCGTCGATGATTCAGGCTTCGCCGCAGCGCACAACACCACGCTGGTGATCCCGATTGCGTCGCTCGTCGGCAACGACAATGACGGTGATCCGGAGGTGAACCAGCCGCTGACGATCACTGCCGTTAGCAACGCCACCAACGGCACGGTTGTCATCAACGGTGCAAATATCGAATTTACGCCGGCCAATGGCTACAGCGGGCCGGCCTCCTTCGAATATACATTGTCGGATGGCAGTGACACAGACACGGGCCTCGTCAGCCTCACCGTCAACCCGCCGGGAAACACCGCGCCAGTTGCTGGCAATGACAGCTTTGTTATCGACGAGGACAATACGCTCGATAGCGGTCACCCGGTTTACACCAGCCTCCTCGCGAACGATCTCGATGCGGAAGGCAACCCCCTTACGGCATCACTCGTGGGCGGCCCGCTGCACGGCGCCGTGACCGTGAATAGCGACGGTTCATTCAGCTACACGCCCGATGAAAACTTCAACGGCGTGGATAGCTTCACCTACCGTGTCAACGACGGCTCTCTGGACAGCAACATTGCGACGGTTTCAATCACGGTGAACCCCGTCAACGATGTCGCCACAGCGGTGCAGGATGGCCCCTATACGACAAACGAGGACACCACGCTGGTTATCAACGCCGCTCAAGGCGTTCTCGCCAACGACTTCGACATTGATGGCGATGCGATCACGGCCAATCTCGTCAGTGGTACGACCCACGGCAGCCTGACGCTGAACGAGGATGGCTCCTTCGAATATACGCCGGACGCCAACTTCAACGGCACTGACAGCTTCACATACTTTGCAGGCGATGGCGCCAGTGACTCTGGTTACATCACCGTTGAAATCAATGTCGCGGCTGTCAACGATGCGGCGGTCATCGGTGGCGTTACGAGCGGCAGCGTTACCGAGGATGCAGCGCCCGGCACCGCGACCGGATCATTGACCATCAGTGACATCGACAGCCCGGCAACCTTCCAGGCCGTCGCTGCGCCAACCGCCAGCACAGGCGGTTACGGCAATTTCACCGTGACCGAAGCCGGCGAGTGGTTCTATGCGCTCGACAACAGCAACGTTGCCGTCAACGCGCTGAATACCGGGCAGACACTGAGTGACAGCTTTGTGGTGCTGGCGGCCGATGGCACGCAGCAGACGATTGCCATCACCATCAACGGCAATTCTGATACCGTGTATAACCTCATCACCGGCACCAGCGGCGATGATCGTGGCACACCGGGATCGCTGATTGGCACGGTCGTGGCCGACAAGATCGATGCGCTTGCCGGCAACGACACGGCTTATGGCCTTGCCGGCAATGACTGGCTGCTCGGCGGCGATGGCGACGACATCCTTTACGGCGATGGCGTCCGCTCCGGTAGCACCGTAAATACGACCGACATCACCTCCACGGTGAAGACGGTCACCACGACGCGGCCGTGGATCACGCCGACCTCTGGCGATGACACGCTTGATGGCGGCGCAGGCAACGACCGTCTTTATGGCGGCCTCGGCAATGACGTGCTGAACGGCGGCGATGGCGACGACCATCTCTATGGCAGCACGGGCAATGACCTGCTCACCGGCGGCACAGGCGCTGACACCTTCTACTTCTCGCCCGCCCTCTACGGCCGTGCAGCGGTGCCGGGCGCGACGGTGATTTCGAACGAGCGTGCGCCGTTCGGCAGCGATACCATCACGGACTTCGCGGCCAGCGGCGTCGGTCAGGATCGCATCAATGTCGCGGAGTTCAACATCACCTACGCAGGTCTGACGATTGCAGCAGATGGCGATGACACGGTGATCACCATCGGCACCCATGGCACGATCCGCCTGCAGGATGTGGCGATCGGCGATATCGATCAGACTGATTTCATCGGCCTGCGCTGACAATAAAAAAAGCCGCACAATTTGTGCGGCGTTTCTCAAGAAAAAGCGCGCCAGATTTGGCGCGCTATTTTATTCAGGGCTGTGCGGCATCAGCGACGATTTTCTGAAAAATCGGATCAAGCTCGCTGGCCACAGCCTTCAGGTCAGCCTCTGCACCAGCCATATAAGGCGCAAAAACCGCTGTCGGCGTGCGGTAGGAGAGCGTAGCGGTTCCGTCAGCGTTCTCCGTCACATAAAGCCGGATCGGCGCTTCAATACCCGCCGGCAGGCTCGCCGCCAGCATGCGTCGCGCAAAATCATTGCGGAACACGCCGATGACCCGATTGCCGGGGATCGTAAAGCCTTGCGCCTTTGCGCCTTCCGATGCGCTGGCCGCATTGACCACGCCCATCTTGTTCGCCTTCACCGCATCTTCCACCCGCTGCACCAGCGCGGCATAACCGTGCTTGGTCGGCAGAATAACCCAGCCTTCGCGCGGAGACATGCTGGTTTGCGCCAGCGCCGTCGAACTCCATACAGTCGCCGCAGCAACTGCGCCTAAGAGCAATCCTCGCATAACCACCTCCAGGTTCATAATCTAAAGCAGGAATTCATCCATTCCGCGACCGCGTGGCGAGAATGTGATCAATCGAGAAAACACCAGCGCCATGCGCCATGAGATACAACAGCACGGTCGCCCAAACGCCATGCAGAGGGTATGCGCTGGGATAAACAAAGATTTGAATCACAGCTGTCATGATCAACAGGCTCAACGCTGACAGGCGTGTTGCCAAACCAATCAAAATCAGCAGCGGAAACACATGCTCGGCAACCGTAGCAAAAAAGGCCGCAATTTCCGGCGGAAGTATTGGCAGCTTGTATTCATCGCGAAACAGATCGATCGCACTGTCCGAGAAACGCGGTACGCCGAGCGTAAAACGCCCCTCGACCAGATCAATGGCAAACCCCTCAACCTTGGTCTGGCCAGATTTCCAGAAAACCGCGGCAATGGAAAAGCGGCCCAGAAAGGCAATCAAAGAGTGCGGAATGCAGCTCATCCAGGCATGAAGACGCATCACCATGCCGGGGAGACCGCCGGGACCGGTACGCATTGCGTCACTGCGCGTATCAGAAAGACTCGCCATGGGCTTTTTCTCCAGGAAGGACAATGCCGATCACAGACCGGCTCTTTATCAGGTGATGGAAAACCGCCTGCAGTCCGGCCACATCGCTGGACATCGCCGCGACAGCAGCCTTGGCGACAGGCTGGCCAGCCATCAGATGAGAGATGATTTCAGCCGCATCAGGAGACAGCGCCGTGACTTCCACGTCGAACGCAGGCCGCGCGATCAGTGCATATTCCGGCCTATCCGGATCGACATCCTCAAGGGAGCCGATGCCCTGATGCGCAGCCCAGATTGACACCACCGCATAGTGCGAGCGCAACAGACGCACGCTGGGATGAAACTGAAAGCGCACATCCATGAGGACAGATGGCGCAATAGCCGCGAACGCATCAGCGGAAACGGGATCAAAATCGGCTGCATGATAGGCCTCGACACGCTGCATCTCCAGCCGCGCCACATCGGCAAGATAGGGCAGAGATTGGGCAGGCTCGAACCCCGCAATGAAAGCAGGAAAGGCATCGCCATAATGCGCCATGATGCGCGACTGCGGCAGGTTGTCGGCGACAAAAACACGCGCCATAGCCCTGAAAAATTCTTCACCCACCAGGGCCTGCACAACCGGAAATTTGGCCGCCAGCGCATCAACGAGAGAAACAGCCACATTGTTCCGGTAAATGCCGAAACGCTGCGCAGGATCGGAACCATTGAACGTGGAAAAGCCGACAGGCAAAGGCCTCTGTGCGTCGCAAAGCGCCGCCGCAAATTGACTCTGGTCAAGCACGCGGCTCATTTCAGGATCCAATTGCGGCGCGCCTGCTCGCCCAGCAGCGCAGAATCGGCACGCACCGCCTCTTGGCCCAGAATTTCCAGCGCAGGCACATCATTGTCCCATTCGATCAGGGTTGCCACAGGACCAGTGCGGCGCAGTGCATGATCATAGAGTGGCCAGACATCGGGCGCGACAGGCGTGCCATGCGCATCAATCAGCAGGCGATGTCCGAGAGAATCCTGATCTTCCGCATAGCCAGCGAGATGAATTTCTCCGACAGCATGAACCGGAAACGCATCGAGATAGGCCATCGGATCGCGGCCATGGTTGGTGCAGGTCACCTGCACATTGTTGACATCAAGCAGGAGGCCGCAACCGCTCCGGCGCGCGACTTCTGCGATGAAATCAATTTCATCCCATGTACTGGCTTCAAACGCGACATAGGTGGACGGATTTTCCAGCAGCATGCGCCGCTTAAGCCGCGTCTGAATTTCATCGATATGACGCACCACCCGTTGCAAAGTCGCTGTATCGTAGGCAACAGGCAGCAGGTCATTGAAATAGAATTCATCATGCGATGACCAGGCCAGGTGCTCTGAAAACGAGTCTGGCTCATAGCGCGCGATTAATGCTGCGAGCCGGTTCAGATGCGCTTGGTCAAGCGGCGCTTCCCCGCCGATCGACAGCCCGACGCCATGCAGGGACAGAGGATAAAGCGCCCGCAACGCGGCCAGCATGGCATGCGGCGGACCGCCATCGCCCATATAATTTTCCGCATGCACTTCAAGGAAGGAAATGCCAGCCGGACGTGCAAGCAAACCTTCAAAATGCTCCGGCTTGAAGCCGATGCCTGCGCGGGCGGGCAGCCCCGCGCAGGAGACAGGGCGAACGGGCATGGCCGGATGAGTATGCATCGTCATAGACAATCCTCCTGAATACCGGCCGCGCCAGATTGCAGCGTTACATGCTCTTTTCTTTGAAGGCTGCCATCTGGCCGAAGCCGTTCGGGGATGTCTTGGAGGCCATTTTGCCGCAGCTGCCCTTCGGCACCATCTTCCAGGCATTGCCCTGATAATCGACCTTGGACGTGCCAGCGCAGGTCGTGCCCGGCCCGGCGGCGCAGTCATTCTGTCCCTTCAGCGCGACGCCGAAGCACTTTTCCTTGCTGGCATCCTGCGCCTGCGCCGGTGCGGCAGCCAGGGTCAGGGCCGAGGTGAGCGCGCCAGCAAGCGCGAGAGAAAGCATACGACGATCCATGGGTA
>JBOFFO010000120.1:0-4095 GCA_051648665.1 Beijerinckiaceae bacterium
CAGGATAAACAGGAAAAAGCCGATGCCGACCATGCCCTGCACCGCCAGCACGTTGGACCGCAACACATCGGGCAGGCCGCGCCGCCAGGCGACAAAGCCGGCGAACACCGTGAGCACCAGAACCCACAGCAGCATCGAACCTTCGTGGTTGCCCCACACGCCGGAAATTTTATAAATCGTCGGTTTGGCGGAGTGCGAATTTTCAATGACGTTGCGCACCGAAAAGTCCGACACGAGATAGGCATAGGTCAGGGCGGCAAAAGACAGCGCAGTGAACAGGAACGCGCCTGTTGCCGCCGCGCGCGTCATGCCCGCCAGCGCCGCATCACGCGTCTGGCCCGCCCACAATCCTGTAACGCTCTGGATTATTGCCAATGCCAGCGCCAGAACCAGCGCGTAATGGCCTGCTTCGACAATCATTTCTTTGCCCCTTCGTTGGGGTTATGCTGCCAGACGCCCTGCTTTTTCAGCGCATCGGCCACTTCGCGGGGCATATAATTCTCGTCATGCTTGGCGAGTACGGTATCAGCGCGGAAGGATCCGTCCGGCTGCAACACGCCTTCGGCGACAATGCCCTGCCCTTCGCGGAACAGGTCGGGCAACTGCCCGGTGTAGGCAACCGCGATGGTCTTGTTCGTGTCGGTCACGCCGAATTTGACGTTCAACCCATCGACCCGCTGCACCGTGCCTTCCTTCACCAGCCCGCCGAGGCGGAAGCGCGTGCCGGGCTTGACGTTTTTCTCCACCACCTCCGTCGGCGGATAATAATAGGTGATGGTATCCTTCATCGCGAACAGCACGAGGCCGACCGCAACCGCAAGCACGGCAAGGCCCGATCCGATCACGGCGAGGCGGCGCTGCTTGCGCGTCATGACTGCAACCCCAATTCCTTCGCCAAAGTTTCAATCGCGCCAAGCGCGGCTGTATCCGCGCTCAAATTGGCGCGCGCCGCGATCAGCGCCTTCTGCGCCCGTTCTTTTTCACCGAGCACCGCCGTGGCGCGGATCAGGCGCACCCATTCCTCAACTGTGCCGCCCTTGTCCTTCAGCCGCGATTCCAGCCCATCGACCATGCTGCGGATCGCGGCCTCGCGGTCTTGCGCATTCATGCTGGCAATCGCCTCGCCGCCAGCAGGAACACCCTTCAAGGCTGCAATGCGTTCGCGCACCGGCTGAAGCCACGGCGCATCGACCGGCGCGCCGGCGGCCATCGACTCGAACGCAGCAATGGCGGCTGCCTTGTCGCCATCCTGCTCCAGCGCGAGCGCGAGATAATAGCGGGCTTTGACATGGCCGGCTTCGAGCATCAGCGCGCGTTCGAATGCCGCCTTGGCAGAGGGCGTCACGATACCGCCGGCCTGCGCCACTTCTGCCTCCGCCAGTGCAGACAGCCGCACCGGCGTCTCACCCATGAGCCGTACAGCGTTGGCATAGGCGCGCACCGCGTCGCCATAGCGCTCCATGCGGAAATAGACCGGCGCAACAACTTCATGGCCCCGGCCATCATCAGGATTTTTGGCCAGATGCGCCTCAATGCGCGCCACGGCTTCGGCGACATCGACCTTGGCCGGATCGGCGCTGCGGCGCTCAGCCAAAGGACGATCCCGCAGGGCGGGCGCGCCATACTGCAGATAAAGTGGCAGGGCGATCAGCGGCACGGCGGCGAGCGCCAGCAGGGAGGCGAGCCTTGTCCGGCCAGTCCCGCCCGGCGTGCCGGTCGAAACGGCCGGTGCGGCGCGCAGCAGTCGGCGGGCTGCTTCTGCCCGCGCCAGTTCCGCCTCAGCGTTGCCGATCAGGCCTGCCTTCGCATCGCGGTCGATTTCGGCCAACTGGGCGGTGTAGAACGCCACATCGTCGGCATCGCCAACCGTATGCCCCCCATCGGCAGCGGCGCGATGACGCGCCAGCGGCCACAGCAGCAGAAAGACTGCCGCGCCGGTCATCAGCGCCAGTGTGATCCAGAGTGTCATGCCGCCTCGTTAGCCCATCCGTCGCGCCGGGATAACTGTCTTGGGCATGATTTGCGGCAAAATCATCGTGAGCGCGGCAAACTCACGCACCCACCGGCGGCATGACCTTCCAGCCGCCCGTCCCGCCCCGGCAGGCACGGCCAAAATCCTTCTTGGCCCGGCCATCAATGAAGATGGTGTGGGTGAACTCCCGGCATTGCCCATCGCCGACCGTCACGGACGGCCCCGGCTCGACATAACCGTAATAACCCGGCCGTTCGCCCTGCCAACGGCGCGGCGATCCGGCGCCGACCGCCTCCTCCACCGCCGCATCGGCGCGAGCCTTTTCGACCGCGGCCAGTTCGCCCTGCGGCAGCGACGCTACAGGCGGCGGGGACGCGGCGCTGCCTGTGCCAATGCAACCGGCAGAAGACAAGCCGAGACATGCCGCAGCGGTGCAGATCAGGATGGTGCGGAGGGCAGAAACCGGCATGACGCAGCCTTTCGGATAGGGGCTTTGGCCGGTTGTTGTGACGAAATTGCGGGAGAGGTCAACGGTGGCGCGGCGGCGCATCAGCGTCAAACCCCCGGCAGCTCCAGCACGACCCGCAGCCCGCCGAGCGGGGCGGAATCGAGGCTGACGCGTCCGCCATACATGGACGCCAGATCCTTTACGATGGAAAAGCCGAGGCCGGTGCCGGGCTTGGATTCATCGAGCCGGACGCCCCGCTTGCCCATTTCGGCGCGTTTTTCCGGCGGCAGGCCCGGCCCGTCATCGTCGATGGTGATGACGAGCATGGGACGCTCATCGCGCATGGCGGTATCAATCGTGATCTGCACCTGCGTGCGCGCCCATTTGCCGGCATTGTCCACGAGGTTGCCGACCATCTCTTCCAAATCCTGCTTTTCACCGCGAAAGCGCGGTTCGCCCGCGCCGGTAAAGCGGTCCTCGAAATCGACGGTGCGGTGAATGCGGGTGAAGGCGCGCATCAGGCCATCCAGCACCGGGCGCACATCCGTCACGGTGCCGAGCGCGCCAGCCAGCGCGGCGGCGCGGGCGCGGTTGAGATAATAATCGATCTGGTGGCGCATCAACGCCACCTGCTCCGCCATTTTTGCGGCGTGGACGCCGCCGCTGGCATCCGCCTCATTGGCCATGACGCTGAGCGGGGTTTTGAGCGCATGGGCGAGATTGCCGACCTGCGTACGGGCGCGATCCAGAATTTCACGGTTGGTGTCGATCAGCAGATTGAGTTCGCCGGCAAGCGGCGCGAGGTCGCTGGGATATTCGCCGTCAATATGGTTCTGTTTGCCTTCGCGCACAGCGGAGACATGGCTGCGCAATTGCGTCAGCGGTTTCAGACCGTAGCGCACCTGCATCAGGGTCGAGCCGGTCAGCGCAATGCCGAGCAAAAGAAATGTCAGCCCAAGCGCGAGTTGAAACTCGGAAATATCGCGCTCGATTTCATCGGCTTCCGCCGCGACATTGATGATGAACTGGCCCTCTTCGCCGAGATCGATCGGACGTTCGATCACGCGCAGGCGACGGTCATCGGGGCCATTGATGTAGCCGCGCTTCCACGGCTCGAAGGATTGCAGCGGCACCGCATCGCCCAGCGTCGCCAGCCGCTGGCCAAACAGCGACCGCGAGACTTTGACCTGCGTGCCATCGGTCTTCAGAATCTGCCAGTACCAGCCGGAATTCTGCAACTGGAAGCGCGGCTCGCCGAGATTGCCCATATCGGTCTTTTCACCCTCGCTGGGCGAGGCGAGATCGGCGACGAGTTCCTTGATATAGACATTCAGCCGCTCATCGAACGCGGCGAGCGTCGTGCGGCGATAAATGGTGGACAGCACGATGCCGGCGATGAACAGCACCACCGCGCTCCAGAAAGCCGCCGAAAGAAAAAGCCGCGCGGCGATGGAGCTTTCGCGCATCGCGCTCAGGCTTTGGTGTCCGGCGGCGTCAGCATGTAGCCGAGGCCACGCACGGTCTGGATAATGTCGACGCCGAGCTTGCGGCGAATGCGCCCGACAAACACCTCAACCGTGTTGGAGTCACGGTCGAAATCCTGATCGTAGAGATGCTCGACGATCTCGTTGCGGGAAATGACCCGGCCCGCATGGTGCATCAGGTAGGACAGCAG
>JBOFFO010000121.1:0-1547 GCA_051648665.1 Beijerinckiaceae bacterium
CCGTGTCGCCAGCGCCCATGTGGAGGCGATCTTGTGGCCTTTCTGGGGGACATCATCAGGAAATTCGTAGCCGGTGGCGAAGATTACATGGGACGCACGGATTGTCGGCCCATCTTTCGTCGCTGCGCGCACGCTGCGGTCATTGGCTTGCACAGCAGTAATTTCGACAGGCGCAAAGAGTTTTGCGCCACGGGATAGGGCGGTGCGGAGATAACCGCCTGCGAGTTTCACTGGATCAGCAGCCAAATTCTCCCGGCCCATGAGCGCGGCGCGGTTGCGGATCAGGAAACGATCCCGCACCTGACGGCGCGTGAGAAACGAGACTTCAAATCCTGCCTCCTGCCGGGCGCGCGCTTCTTCCGCAAGTTCATCCGCATTCAGAGCGTTGCCCTCGATGTAAAGGGAATCGCGGTTGACGCTGCCGCATTCAATGCCGAGCCGGCGGGTGCGTTCCCGCAGGGCGTCCACGGCTAGCCGAGAGCGGCGATAAATGCGCTGGGCGCGGCCCTTGCCCATCTTGTCATACAGCGAGGTCAGCGGCTCATCGATTTCATATTGCAGCAGGGCGGTGGAAGCAGGAGTCGATCCCTTCAGCGGGCCACGCCGGTCCACCAGGGTGACAGCCAGACCTTCCTCACTCAATGTTTCCGCAATCAGCGCGCCGGAAATGCCGGCCCCAATCACAAGAACATCGGTTGTATAGTCCCGGCGCAGGGAAGCCTGCGGTATGCGCTTGCGATTCAACCCCTGCCACAGGGATTGCCCCGCGCGCAGATCGCCCTTGCGTGTCGCCATGGTGTGCCCAGCCCTATGTCAGTTCGGGAGCACAACGCCCGGCATTTCATCCGGTTCCAGCCTGTGGAATGGTTTTGGCTTGCGGCGAATCAAAATCCGGGCACAGCACTAGGCATGATCGGCAAACTCAAGGGCCTCATCGATTCCTATGGCGAGGATCACGTCATCATCGACGTGAACGGCGTCGGCTATGTGGTGTTCTGTTCCAGCCGCACCCTGCAGGCGCTGCCGCGCCCCGGCGAGGCCGCGAGCCTCGCCATCGAGACACAGGTGCGCGAGGACGCAATCCGACTGTTCGGCTTCCGCTCCGATGCCGAGCGGGACTGGTTCCGCCTGCTGCAAAGCGTGCAGGGGGTGGGCGCGAAGGTGGCGCTCGCGATACTCTCGACGCTCGACGCCGGCGCGCTCGCCACCGCCATCGGCACGCAGGACAAGGCGGCGGTGGCGCGCACCTCCGGCGTCGGGCCCAAGCTCGCGCAACGCATCGTCACGGAATTGAAGGATAAGGTGCCGGTGTTCGGCTCGGTTGATCCGGCTGTCGTGCAACTCACAGACGATCTCGCCGACAAGCGCGCCAGCGGCCCGGTGACGGACGCGGTGTCGGCGCTCGTCAATCTGGGTTACGGCCAGCCGCAGGCGGCGGCAGCGGTCGCGGCGGCCGTGAAAGCAGGCGGCGAAGGAGCTGAGACGGGAACGCTCATCCGGCTGGCGCTGAAGGAGCTGGCGCGGTGAGTGGCCCTTCTGAAGGCTGC
>JBOFFO010000122.1:0-4626 GCA_051648665.1 Beijerinckiaceae bacterium
ATCAGACCGCGAATTATGGCGACCCCGACAATATCGCATTTGCCGCCTACCACTCCTCGCGTAATGGCAACTGGCAGAATGCGGTTTATGCCAATCCGGTTGTCGACGTACTGATCGAGCAGGGCAGGTCCGAGCAGGACGAAACCAGGCGCGTCGCGATCTACAAGGAGTTTCAGGAAAAGGTCGTGGCCGACGCGCCGGATATTTTTGGTGTGCTCGAACGCCGTAAGCTAGCGCTGCGCGATAATGTGCAGAATTTCAAATTCACCCCGGTCGCTTCGAATGCCATCGAGGCATTCGCACTTTCGCTGCGCTGAGCGCAGCACGAAACGCGGGCGACCATGTTGACCTTTGTTGCGCGGCGGATTTTGTTGACGATCCCCGTGCTGCTGGGGCTGACGGTTCTCGTGTTTGCCATCGCCCGTCTTCTGCCGGGCGATCCTGTGGCACTGGCGGCAGGGCCGAATGCGACGCCGGCTGAAATTGCAGCCTATGCCAAAGAGTTCGGTCTCGACCGCCCCATTGTTGCGCAATATTGGACGTACCTCACAGGTCTTCTGCGCGGTGATTTCGGCGTCTCCATCTTTACGCGCCGGCCGGTGATTGAGGATTTGCGGGCCTATCTGCCTGCGACCCTTGAACTGGTTATTGCGGCCATGACCATCGCCATTCTCATCGGCATTCCCGCCGGTCTGGCGGCGGCGGTGTGGCGCGACCGCTGGCCGGATTATGTGTCCCGTGTCATGGCGCTGGGCGCGATATCCATGCCGCGTTTTTTTCTCGGCCTGTTGTTACAGCTCGGCCTTGCAATGTGGCTTGGCTGGCTGCCGCTGGGCGGGCGCTTTCCCATCACCGAAGATCCGCCGGCGCTGGTGACAGGCTTTCTGACCATGGATGCACTGATCGCCCGCGATTTGCACGCTTTCGGTGTTGCACTTCAGCATCTCGCCATGCCGGCTGTCGCGATGTCGCTGTCGCCGCTCGCCACGATCATGCGCATGATGCGCGCCTCCACGCTGGAGGTGATGAATCAGGACTACGTCATGACCGAGCGCGCGCTTGGCTTGTCCGAACGGCTCATCGTTGGGAAATATGTGCTGCGCAACGCGCTGTCCGCCACGCTGACTGTGATCGGCCTTTATTTCGGCTGGCTGCTTGGCGGCACGGTGCTCGTTGAAACTGTTTTTGATTGGCCGGGGCTCGGCCTCTACGCCACCAAATCCGTGGTCACGCAGGATTTCATGCCGGTCATTGGAGTCACGCTGGTGATCGGGACATTGTTTGTCGTCGCCAATCTGGTGATTGACGTCTTGTATGGCGTCATCAATCCCCGCGTGCGCGCGTTATGAGTACGGCTGCCGATATTACGGAAAGCGCGCGTTCCATCGCGTGGCGGCGCGGGTTTTATCGTTTTCGCCAGAGCTGGCTGTCCATGGTTGGCCTGGCGATTACGCTTGTATTGATCCTGCTGGCGCTGTTGGGTTCTACGCTCGCGCCGTATCCCGAACATATTGCCGGCGGTATCAACACGGCAGCGCGTTTTCAGTCCCCGTCACTGGCGCATCCCTTCGGCACCAATGAACTGGGACAGGATATTCTCACGCTCGTTATGGCGGGAACGCGGGTGTCCGTGCTTGCCGGTCTGGCCGTGGTGCTGCTCGGCGCTATCGCCGGCACGATTATCGGCGCGATTGCCGGTTATGCCGGCGGCTGGACCGATGACATTCTCATGCGTCTGACCGATCTGAAATTGACGGTGCCCGGCCTGATTTTAGCGATGGCCGTGGCGGCGGCTCTCGGCCCCGGCATCGTCAACATGGTCTTTGCGATTGCGCTGTCATGGTGGCCGGGTTTTGCGCGCCTCGTGCGCGGCGAGGTGATGGCGCGCAAGCAGGACATGTTCGTCACTGCAGCGCGCGCCATTGGCGCTGGTCCCGGTCGCATTCTTTTCCGGCATATCCTGCCGAACATCCTGACGCCCGTGATCATCAAGATGTCACTGGATATGGGTTTTGCGATTTTGACTGTCGCGTCACTCGGATTCATTGGCATCGGTGTCAAGCCGCCAACGCCGGAATGGGGATCGCTTCTGTCCATTGCCCGCAATTACATGCCAGATTTCTGGTGGTTGGCGATTTTCCCCGGGTTGGCCATATTCGTCGCCGTCTTCGGGTTTAATCTGCTCGGCGATGGCCTGCGCGACGTATTCGATCCGCAGGCGAGGCGCTGACATGCAGCCGCTGCTCGCCATTCGCAATCTCCATCTGATGCTGAAAAGTTTCGACGGCGAGGCGCATGTTCTCAATGGCGTTGATCTCACCGTGCAGCGCCATGAAGTCTGGGGGCTGGTCGGCGAAACCGGATGCGGAAAATCGGTGACCGGCTTGTCGGTGTCGCGGTTGCTGCGGCAGCCGCCAGCGCGCTACCCCGCAGGAGAAATTCTGTTCGAGGGGCGCAATGTCCTGACCCTCGCTGAACCGGCGATGCGTGCGCTGCGCGGCCGTCGCATCGGCATGATTTTTCAGGATCCGACCACCAATCTCAATCCGGTCTTCCGCATCGGTGATCAGCTCATCGATGTAGCGTTGGCAGCGGCGCGCGAAAGCCCGGAAATTCTGGGCCTTTCCGCATCGTCAGGAGGCAGCGCCGCGCGCGCCGCCGCCCGCAACCTTGCGGCTGACATGCTGGACCGTGTCGGCATTCCCGATGCGCATGCGCGGCTGGACGATTATCCGCATCAGTTTTCCGGTGGCATGCGGCAGCGTGTGCTGATTGCGATGGCGCTCATTGGCAGGCCCGATCTGCTGATCGCAGATGAGCCGACCACGGCGCTCGATGTCTCCGTGCAGGCGCAGGTGTTGCGGTTACTGAAAGGCATGGTCACCGAATTTCGCATGGGCGTGTTGCTGATCACGCACAATATCGCGGTTGTGTCGCAGACCTGCACCCATGTGGCGGTGATGTATGCCGGGAATATCGTGGAGCAGGGCGCGGTTGATGCGGTGTTGCGCGCGCCGGCCCATCCCTATACGCGCGCTTTGCTCGCCGCGATTCCCAATCGCGCGGTCGAACGCGGCGCGTTGCAGGGCTTGGCCGGTGCGGTCCCGAATTTATTAAATCCGCCGGAGGGTTGCCGTTTCGCGCCGCGCTGTTCGCTGGCGGGGGAGGAGTGCCGCCGCGCCGTGCCACCGATGATCCCGTATGAAACGGATCACCGCGTCGCCTGTCTGCGTGTCCCTGCGATGAGGGCGCCGGCTTGATGCTCACGCTTGAAAATGTCGGGAAAACCTATCGCTCCGGCGGTTCGCTATGGCGCGAGGGCCGGTCCGTGCACGCGTTGCAGAATGTGTCGTTCTCCATCGCACGCGGCGAAAGTTTCGGCCTGGTCGGCGAATCCGGTTCAGGAAAAACAACGCTGACGCGCTGCATCCTGCGGCTGGAAGAACCGAGCGGGGGCCGCATCCTGTTTGACGGGCAGGACATGGCATCGCTCTCGCCCGCCGCGTTGCGGCTGCTGCGCAGCAAAGTTCAGATTGTGTTTCAGGATCCCTATGCGTCGCTCAACCCGCGTATGTCTGTCCATGATATTGTGACGGAGCCGATGCTGGTTCACCGGCAGGTACTTGGTCTTGATTCACGCCAGCGCAGCGAACGCGCCGCTGAATTGCTGGCGCTGGTCGGCCTTGGTCCGCAACATCTGCACCGTTTTCCGCATGAATTTTCTGGCGGGCAGCGTCAGCGCATCGGCATCGCGCGGGCGCTCTCGACCAATCCTGCGCTTATCTTGCTTGATGAACCGACATCGGCGCTCGATGTGTCGGTGCAGGCGCAAGTGTTGAACCTCCTCCACACGCTGCAACAGACTTTGCAGCTGACCTATCTGTTCATCAGCCACGATCTCTGGGTCATCCGTTATATGTGTGACCGGCTTGCCGTCATCCATCGCGGCGGCATCGTTGAAACCGGCGATACGCATGCGGTGTTCGATGCGCCGCAAAGCGACTACACCCGCACGTTGATTGCGGCGATGCCGGAATTTGCGCCGCCTGCGCCTGCGCTCTGATTTCAGGCCGAAAAGCGCGGAATAGCCGCCAGCAATGTGCGCGTATAGGCATGCTGCGGGTTCGCGAATAGCGCTTCGGTATTGCCGGTTTCGACGATCTGCCCGTCATGCATCACCGCAACCCGGTCACTGACATGACGGATCACGGACAGGTCATGGCTGATGAAGATCATCGCCAGCCCAAATTGCCGACGCAAATCTGCAATTAGATTGATGATCTGTGACTGGATCGACACATCCAGCGCTGACACCGGCTCATCGGCGATGATCAGGCGCGGATTGAGCGCCAGCGCACGCGCAATGGCGTTGCGCTGGCGCTGCCCGCCAGAAAATTCATGCGGATACTGTGCGGCCGCCGATGCGGGCAGGCCGACCATCTCAAGCAAGGTCGTGGCGCGCGCGGTAGCGCCAGATACGGCTTGCACCACCAGCGGTTCAGCGATGATGCGCCCCACGCTGTGGCGCGGGTTAAGCGAGCCGAACGGGTCCTGAAAAATCATCTGCATGTGGCGCCGTGCGACTTTCAACGCTGCGCCGCGTTTGGCGGCAAAATCTTCGCCATC